>NZ_JACAPY010000052.1:0-113075 GCF_013385455.1 Pseudomonas sp. G1002 | reverse complement strand
CCTGGGCCAAGGATGGCCCATGACGGCGGCCCACGGTCCAAAGCCGGAGTGAGGGCACACCGAGCCTAGGCGAGGTGCCGAGTGGTGGGGCAAGAGCGTTTTGCTTACTTTTGCGCTGTTCAAAAGTGAGCCGCTGTAAGAGCGGAACCGATATCAGCCATCACCCAAAAAACGGATATGCCCCCCAACCCCAAAGACGCATACGTCATCCAACGTATTCCCCGCCCAACCCCATCCCCGTGAGACTGCTCCCGACAGCCAACCCACCCTCCGGGAGCACCTCGATGACCGACACCCTGATCAAAGTCGACCTCAACCAACCCGTCACCGAAAACGAACAGATCCACAACCGTTGGCACCCGGACATCCCGATGGCTTGCTGGGTCAAACCCGGCGATGACTTCATCCTCGAAACCTACGACTGGACCGCCGGCGCCATCAAGAACAACGACGACGCCAGCGACGTGCGCGACGTCGACCTCTCCACCGTGCATTACCTCTCCGGCCCGGTGGGCGTACACGGCGCCGAACCCGGCGACTTGCTGGTGGTCGACCTGCTCGACATCGGCGCCAAGGCCGACTCCCAGTGGGGTTTCAACGGCTTCTTCTCCCGCCAGAACGGCGGCGGCTTTCTCACCGATCACTTCCCCAGCGCGCAAAAAGCCATCTGGGATTTCAAGGGTATGTTCACCAGCTCCCGGCACATCCCGGGCGTCAATTTTGCGGGCCTGATCCACCCCGGCCTGATCGGCTGCCTGCCCGACCCGGTGATGCTCGCCGACTGGAATCGTCGCGAGCAGGAGCTGATCGACACCAACCCGACCCGCGTCCCACCCCTGGCCAACGCCCCGCTGGCCGCCACCGCGCACATGGGCAAACTCAAGGGCTCGGCCCGTGACGATGCCGCCGCCACCGGTGCCCGCACCGTGCCGCCCCGTGAGCATGGCGGCAACTGCGATATCAAGGATTTGTCCCGCGGCTCGAAGATCTATTTCCCGGTGTACGTCAACGGCGCCGGCCTGTCGGTGGGCGACTTGCACTTCAGCCAGGGCGACGGCGAAATCACCTTTTGCGGCGCCATCGAAATGGCCGGCTGGGTGCACATGAAGGTCGAGCTGATCAAGGGCGGCATGGCCAAATACGGGATCAAGAACCCGGTGTTCAAGCCAAGCCCGATCACCCCGAACTACAAGAACTACCTGATCTTCGAAGGCATCTCCGTCGACGAACAGGGCCAGCAGCATTACCTGGACGTCAATGTCGCTTACCGCCAGGCCTGCCTGAATGCGATCAACTACCTGACCAAGTTCGGCTACTCGCCGGCCCAGGGGTATGCGTTGCTCGGCTCGGCGCCGGTGCAGGGGCATATCAGCGGCGTGGTGGACATCCCCAACGCCTGCGCGACGTTGTGGCTGCCGACTGAAATCTTCGAGTTCGACATCAACCCCAACGCCAACGGCCCGACCCAATTCCTCGACGGCAGCATTGACCTGCCCATCGCACCGGACCTGTAGCCATGCCGACCTACGAATATGCCTGTGAGTCCTGCGGCACCTTCACGATGCTGCGGCCCATGGCCCAGCGTCACGAACCCAGCCAATGTCCGTATTGCGACGGCCCGGGCGGGCAGTTGCTGCTGTCGGCGCCGGCGCTGACCACGCTGTCGGCCAATCAGCGCAAGGCCATAGCCGGTAACGAGCGCAGCGCCCATGCGCCGCAAACCGTCGGCGAATATCAGGCAGCGCGCAAGCACCCGGCGGGCTGCAGTTGCTGTGGCACCAGCAAGCCGGTGGTGCCGAGCAAGGCCAACCCGCTGGGGCTCAAGACCAGGACCGGGCCACGGCCCTGGATGATCAGTCATTGACCGAGGAGATTTGCAATGCGCCATGGCGACATTTCCAGCAGCCCGGACACGGTCGGCGTTGCTGTCGTGAACTACAAGATGCCGCGCCTGCACAGCAAGGCCGAAGTCATCGATAACGCGAAGAAGATTGCCGAGATTATTGTCGGCATGAAGCAGGGTTTGCCCGGCATGGACCTGGTGGTGTTCCCCGAATACAGCACCATGGGGATCATGTACGACCACGACGAGATGATGGCGACCGCCGCGAGTATTCCCGGCGAGGAGACGGCGATTTTCTCCGCGGCCTGCCGCCAGGCCAATACCTGGGGCGTGTTTTCCCTGACCGGTGAACGCCACGAGGAGCACCCGTACAAGGCGCCGTACAACACGCTGGTGCTGATCAATAACCTCGGCGAGATCGTCCAGCGTTATCGCAAGTGCATTCCGTGGTGCCCGATCGAGGGCTGGTACCCGGGCGATCGCACCTACGTGTGCGACGGGCCCAAGGGCATGAAGGTCAGCCTGATCATCTGCGACGACGGCAACTACCCGGAGATCTGGCGTGACTGTGCGATGAAAGGCGCCGAGCTGATCGTGCGCTGCCAGGGCTATATGTACCCGGCCAAGGAGCAGCAGGTGCAGATGTCCAAGAGCATGGCCTGGGCCAATAACTGCTACGTGGCGGTGGCGAATGCGGCGGGGTTCGACGGGGTGTATTCGTACTTCGGGCACTCGGCGATCATCGGCTTCGATGGCCGTACCCTGGGCGAGTGCGGCGAAGAAGAGATGGGCATTCAGTACGCCCAGCTGTCGGTGTCGCAGATCCGCGATGCGCGGGCCAACGACCAGTCGCAGAACCATCTGTTCAAGCTGCTGCACCGTGGCTACACCGGCATGCATGCCTCGGGCGATGGGGACAAGGGCATGGCGGATTGCCCATTCGAGTTCTATCGCACCTGGGTGCTGGACGCGCAAAAGGCCCAAGAGAATGTCGAGGCCTTCACCCGTAGCACCGTCGGTGTCGCCGAATGCCCGGTGGGGCAGTTGCCCCATGGTGGTAAAGAAAAAACGGCGGGTTGAGGCATGCGGTTTACTTTTGAACCGGCCCAGGTCATGGCCTTGCTGCGCAGCCGTATCGTTGGCCAGGACGCAGCCCTGGCCCAAATGGAAGGGTTGCTCAAGGTGGTCAAGGCCGATATCGGTGAGCGTGAGCGGCCGTTGAGCGTCAACCTGTTCATGGGGCCTACCGGGGTCGGCAAGACGGAAATCGTCCGGCTGCTGGCCCAGGCGTTGCACGGGCGTGCCGACGGGTTCTGCCGTATCGACATGCACACCCTGGCCCAGGAGCATTATGCCGCCGCACTCACCGGTGCACCGCCGGGTTATGTCGGCAGCAAGGAGGGCATCAGCCTGTTCAACAGCGAACTGATCCAGGGTAGCTACAGCCGCCCTGGTATCGTTCTGTTCGACGAGTTGGAGAAAGCCAGCCAGGAAGTGGTGCGCAGCCTGCTGGGCATCCTTGAAAACGGCCAGCTGACGCTGGCGGGCGGCGCTCGTACGCTGGACTTTCGCAACAGCCTGATCTTCATGACCAGCAATATCGGCGCCCAGCAGGCGCGTCGGCACCGGCAACGCTTTGCCCCGTTGCGCTGGTGGGCGCGCGGTGAAGCGGGGGTGTTGGAGGACGCCTTGCACCGCCACTTCGAGCCGGAATTTCTCAATCGCATCGATCGTATCCTGATGTTCGAGCCCATCGACCATCAGTGGCTTGAGGCGCTGCTCAAGGTGGAACTCGGCAAACTCAATCAACGCCTGGCGGCGCAGCACCGATCATTGGTGCTGGATGAATCGGCACGTGCCTGGCTGTGCCGCGACCATGACGTACGGTTCGGCGCCCGCGCCTTGGGCCGCCGATTGCGGGTGGAGCTGGAGCCGGCGATTGCCGAATGCGTATTGCGCGACCCGGGTGTGGGCCCCATGGGCGCGACTGTCGACAGTGATCGTTTGGTGGTTTCGCAACAAGCGGCTTGCATCCAATAAATTTCAGACTAATATAACCCGGGTAAAACAAAATAATCCGGGTAAAAGTCATGAGCGCATCACAGTGCACCGCCTTCCTTGGCCACCAACGCGTGGCCGCCGGCTCTTATGCCGACGTCGCCAAAAACCTGAAAAACCTCGACCTGGCGACGGGCAGCTTGCTGGTGTTTGATGACGCCAGCGGTGTTCAAGTCGACTATCCCTGGCCCGCCGGTTACGCACCGCAGCAACCGACCCTCGCGGTGACGGAGGCCGACGTGCCGGCGTCACCTGCGGTAGGCCGTCCGAAGCTGGGGGTGGTCGCCCGTGAAGTGACCTTGCTGCCGAGGCACTGGGAGTGGCTCGGACAACAACGCGGCGGCGCCTCGGCGGCCTTGCGCCGGTTGGTGGACGAAGCGCGCAACGCCCATGCCGAGCACGATGAGCGGCGCCAGGCCAAGGAATCCAGCTATCGTTTCATGAGCGCCCTGGGCGGCGACCTGCCGGGTTTCGAAGAGGCCTCGCGGGCGTTGTTTGCCCAGGACGGCGCCGACTTTTCCAACAAGATTGCGCACTGGCCGGTGGATGTGAAGTTGTACCTGGCCTGGTTGTCACGCAACGCTTTCCCTGCCTAATTGCATTGAGATCCGAACCTTCATGGAAGTCACCCAGCAACGACCGTTGTGGCAGATCTACCTGATCTTTCTGGCACCCATGGTGCTGTCCAATTTCCTCCAGAGCTTTTCCGGCACGCTGAACGGGATCTATGTCGGGCAGATGCTCGGCACCCAGGCGTTGGCGGCGGTGTCGGGGATGTTCCCCATCGTGTTTTTCTTTATCGCCCTGGTGATCGGCCTGGGGGCGGGCGCTTCGGTGCTGATCGGCCAGGCGTGGGGCGCGCAGGAAACCTCGATGGTCAAGTCGATCACCGGCGCCACCCTGACCCTCGGCGCCCTGATCGGGGTGATCGCGGCGGTGCTGGGCAGCGTGTTTGCGCGCCCGGCAATGCAGGCCCTGGGCACACCGGTGGATGTGCTGGATGACGCGGTGGGTTATGCGCAGATGATGATGCTGATCATGCCGTTGTTGCTGGTGTTCATCCTGTTCACCCAACTGCTGCGGGGCGTGAGTGACACGGTGTCGCCCTTATTGGCGCTGATGGTGTCGACCACCGTGGGCCTGGTGCTGACCCCTGCGCTGATCAAGGGCTGGCTGGGCCTGCCGCCGATGGGTATCCAGAGCGCGGTGGTGGCGGGGTTGGTGGGTAATGCCCTGGCGATGACGTTCCTGGTGCTGCGCCTGCGCCATAAAAACCACGTGATGGCGCCGGATCGCCAGTTGATGGCGGCGCTGCGGCTGGATCGGGTGATCCTGGGCAAGGTCCTGCGTATCGGGTTGCCCACTGGGTTGCAGATGGTGGTGCTGTCGTTGTCGGAGCTGGTGATTCTGGCGCTGGTCAACAGCCATGGTTCCCAGGCGACGGCGGCGTATGGGGCGGTGACGCAGATCGTCAACTATGTGCAGTTTCCGGCATTGTCGATTGCGATCACCGCGTCGATTCTGGGGGCGCAGGCGATCGGGGCGGGGCGCCTGGAGCGGATCGGGCCGATCCTGCGTACGGGGATTTTGATCAACCTGTGCCTGACGGGTGGGTTGATAGTGCTGGGGTATGTGTTGTCGCACTGGCTGTTGGGGGTGTTCATTACCGACGTGGATGCGCGGGTCAAGGCCGAGCACCTGCTGCATATCATGCTTTGGAGCATCCTGGTGTTCGGTTTTCAGGCCGTGGTGGGCGGGATCATGCGGGCCAGCGGGGTGGTGCTGGTGCCGGTGGGGATCTCGATCGTTTGCGTGTTGGGGGTGGAGTTGCCGGTGGCGTATCTGCTGAATGCGCGGTTTGGGCTGGAAGGGGTGTGGATGGCGTTTCCGGTGACGTATCTGGCGATGTTGGGGTTGCAGACGGCGTATTACCGGTTGGTTTGGCGGCATAAGCAGATCAAGCGGTTGGTGTGAGTGTGTGGGGTGGCGCGGGTACCTATTCGTCATATAGGTACCGGCCATCCAGGACTATCAAATTGATGACGCAACGCTAAGACGCGTAAGCGTTTGCGCCAAGGTCTCGTTTTCGGACATCGGCTTATTTGAAGTTGGTATCGGCGATCGGCATGATGCTCGCTACACGCCAGCCATCCTTGCCCATGACCAGCGTCTGGCTGATCAGGAAGGTGCTGTCGGTAGGTGTTTCACCGGCGTGGCTACGGGTGAAGGTGATCGGCACCATCAGTTGCGCAACGTTATCGGCCACCAGCACCACGCTGAAGTGGCTCATGTCGGGCTTAAGTTGCCAGGCGCCCTGGTAGTACACCTTGAGCTTGCTGACCACCGCATCCGGCCCCCAGTTTTCGCCACCTCGGGCGTACCAGAGCATTTTTGGCGAGTCCCAGAGCATTGCCTTGATCTGGGTGAGGTCGTGGGCGTTTTGAGCGGCGACAAACCGGGTGAAGAAGGCGCGAGCGTCATCCTCTTTGGCTGCGGCGAAGCTTGTGGTGGCGCTAAGCAGGCTGAGCAAGGCGCCGAAGGCCAGGGCATAAGGTTTCATGGAGTTCCTCGGGAATCGGGTTGAGTGACCTGAGGTTTAGCCTAGGCTCGGGCAGGGCGAAGCAAAGGCCATTTAACCCTCGTTTCTGGACATTCCCGATGCCGCCGTTTCCGACCGGCTTCTTGCCGTGCGCCGCATCACCTGCGGCGGTTTGCCGAATTCGCGGATAAATGCCCTTCGCATGCGTTCGCTGTCGCCAAAGCCGGTCTGGCGGGCAATGCCTTCGATAGGATGACGGCCGTCCTGGATCAGCACCAAGGCTGTTTCGATCCGCAGCTTTTCAATGGCTTTGGCTGGGGATACGCCGGTCTGTGCTCGAAACGCCCTGCTGAATTGGCGCAGGCTTAAATGGGCTGCTTCGGCCAGTTCGTCGAGGCTCAGGCTGCGATGCAGGTTATTGCGCGCATAGGCTATGGCAGTCTGGATACGGTCGGTCTTCTGTTCCATGTCCAGCAGTGCCGAGGACTGTGGCTGCCCCCCGGCACGGCGGTTTTGCAGGATGAAGGTTTTCGATACCGCCCGCGCTACCGTCGCGCCAAGATCGGCTTCGACCATCGCCAGGGCTTGGTCGATGCCAGCGGTCATGCCGGCGCTTGTCCATAGCGAACCGTCGACGATAAACAAACGCTCCTCTTCCAGCCGCACCTTGGGGTAGCGTTTGCGGAATTCTGCCGCGAAAAACCAGTGGGTGGTCGCTCGCATACCGTCAAGCAAACCTGCTTGGGCCAGGAAGAAGGTTCCGGAGCAGGTGGCGGCCAGGCGTCGGCTATTTCTGGCAGCCTGACGCAGGTAATCCAGCAAGCCGGGCGTGAATTCGCGGTCATTGCCGCCACCGATGATCACCGTGTCGAATGCAGTCTTGCCGAAGGCTTCAGTCTGCACCACCACGCCGAGTGAACTGCGTACCGGCCCGCCGTGCTCCGAGATCAGACGTACGTCGTAATGGGTTTTACCCAATGCATTATTGGCACTCTCGAAAACTGACAGTGCAGAGAAACTCATGACGCCGAAACCGGAAAAGGTGATGAAACCAATGCGTTGCATGAGGCGCTCCAAAACCGTCTGATCTGTCAATCAAGGTGACAGACAGATTACCTGAAGCGGATTTTTTCCCGTAGTACCGCGTCGGTAAAGTCATTGACGCCGTTACCGCAGCAACGGGTAAATACCCCGGACCAATCCATCCACAAATCCCCCCACCGGTCTCAATCAGCGTCGCAACTCGTTGCTGAAATAACGACTCGGCACCTCACCCAACACACGCTTGAACACCGTCGCAAACGCACTCGGGCTGCTATACCCCAAATCCAGCGCCACCCTGGTCACCGGTTCCCCATTGCCCAGCCGCACAATCCCCGCCAGCAGGCAGGCTTGCTGGCGCCACTGCAGGTAACTGATACCCGTGGCTTGACGAAACTGCCGGGTAAACGTCCGGCGGCTCATCCCCGCGCCGAAGGCCATGGCATCAATGCTGACCTCCAACGAAGGCCCAGCCAGAAACTCTTCGCAGGCCTTCGCCAATCGAGGCTCGGCCGGCAACGGCGCACACAGCGGCAGCACCGGCATCCGGGCGATCTCGTGCAGCAGCAAGCCCATCAAATAGCTGTCGCGGCCACCCATCGCGTAACGCGCAGGTACCTCGACGGCCTTCTCCAGCAACTGCCCAAGCAGCGGCGACACATCCAGCACCTGGCACTGTTGCGGCAACTCCAGCCGCCGCGCCGCCTGCGGGCGAATGTAGGTGTTGAGCATCGTCACCGGCCCGCGCATCAGCATGGCGTGGGACACATGCGGCGGCACCCAGATCGCGCGGCAGGGCGGCACCACCCAGTTACCGGTGGCGCTGTAGACGGTAATGACACCCTGGCTGGCATAGGCCAACTGGCCTCGCGGGTGCGCGTGGGCGGGGAACAGCTCGCCGTCGGCATAGTCGATGGCGGTCACGACCACGTCGCGCGGGGTGTTTTCGTAGGGATGAATATCGGGCATGGCCTGATTCTAGCCTTTGTTGACCCACAATCGCAGGCGGGCCATCGCGGTTTACGAAAAAATCTGTCGGATGCACGGCCTCCTGTCGTGCCACCGAGTCAATGGACCCGTCACGATGAAGCAAAAACACCTGTTACTGGCCGTCCTGGTGACGGCTGTGTGGGGACTCAATTTCCCCATTACCAAACTCGGCCTGGCCGAGATCAACCCGCTGTTGCTGACGGCCCTGCGGTTCACCCTGGCGGCGTTGCCCTGGGTGTTTCTGGTGCGCCGGCCCCAGGTCGCGGTGAAGTGGCTGGCGGCCTATGGCTTGATATTCGGGGTGGCGATGTGGGCCTTGATCAACCTCGGGATCGCCATGGGCGTGCCGCCCGGCAGCGCGTCGTTGCTGATCCAGTTCAGCGCATTTTTCACCCTGGGCTGGGGCGTGCTGCTGTTTCGGGAAAGCCTTTCCCTGGCGCAATTGATCAGTGTGCTGCTGGCGGCCATGGGGTTGGCAGGCATGCTGCTGGGCGTGGTGGGGACGGCCACGCTGCTGGGGTTTGCCCTGGTGCTGTTCAGTGCCCTGGCCTGGAGCATCGGCAATATCATCATCAAGGTCTCCGGGGTGCGGGAGATCTTTGCCTTCGTAGTCTGGGCCAGCCTGTTTGCGCCGTTGCCGCTGGTGCTGTTGACGTGGCTGCTGGATGGCTCGCAAGCCTTTATCGCTTTGCCTGCTCAACTGAACGGCGTGGCGTTGTTCTCGCTGGCGTTTCAGGTGTATGGCGCGACGCACTTTTGTTACTGGGGCTGGAACCTGCTGTTGCGCGAGTACCCGGTTTCCCGGGTGGCGCCCCTGTCACTGCTGATCCCGGTGTTCGGCATCGTCAGCTCAATGCTGATCCTGGGTGAGCGCCCCGGGGTTTCGCAGTGGCAGGCCATGGGCTTGATCCTCTTGGCCCTGATCGTCGGCCTGAAGAAGGGGCGCCCGTTGTGGGTCAGGCAGGACGGTCACGCTTGAGCAGGCCATACAGCGCGCTGTCCGAGATCTCGCCGCCGACCACCCAGCGCTCGCGCAGCAAGCCTTCGCGGACGAAACCCAGGCGCTCAAGCAGCTTCGCGGAGCCCAGGTTGCGTGGGTCAATGTCGGCTTCAAGGCGGCGCAGCCCGGCGGTGTTGAACCCATGGTCGATCACGGCGCGGGCGGCTTCGCTCATGTAGCCCTTGCCCCAATGCTGGCGGCCCAGGGTAAAGCCGATTTCAGCGCGGCGGCATTGCTCGTCGACATTGAACAGGTCGCAACTGCCGATCACCTCGCCGGTGGCCAGCAACTCCACCATGCACACCAGGTCTTCACCGGCAATCGATGCCTCCATCAGTTGGCCGAAGCGTTCAACGGCTTGCTCGGCGCGGGTCATGGTGGGAAAGGAAAAGTAGCGCATGGCCTCGGGGTCGGACCAAATGGCAAACAGCGCGCGCCAGTCATCCTGATGGGGAGGGCGCAGGCCCAGGCGTTCGGTGGTGAGAAGTACGGGGGCGAAAAAGGGCAGGGTCATAAGGTGCTCGTCCGTGAAAGTCACGGGCGAATGCTGCCGGGATTGGGCGGGTTGTACAAGGGTCAAGGAAAGAGGACGACGGCAAGCAATTGCCCTGCTTAATAGGAAGCATTACTATTCACGCCCCGCCTCCCCAGTGCTTCCTTGATGACTCCTCAGCCGCCCCGCAGAACAGGCTTTTTCGAGCACTACGAAGAGTTGATCGGGACCTGGACGCGCCGCCTGAGAAACCGTCAGCAGGCCGAAGACCTGGCCCACGACACTTTTGTGCGGGTGCTTGAGTCCAGCGCCACCAAGGTTGAGCAACCTCGCGCCTATCTGCATCAAACGGCGCGCAATATCGCCGTTGACGCCTATCGCCGCGAGGACCGGCGGGAGGCGATGGCCCTGGAAGCCTTTGATCAGAGTTCGCCCCACAGTGGCGACCCGGAGCATTTCATGCACGCGATCCAGCTGGCGGATTCCATCGAGCGAGCCCTGGCCGAGCTGCCGCTCAATTGCCGCAAGATTTTCATCTGGCAGAAAATCGAGGGCCTGACCCAGCAGGAAATCGCCGAACGCCTGGGCCTGTCTAAAAACATGGTGGAAAAGTATATGATCCGCACCCTGCGGCATCTACGTGACCGCCTGGATGCGATGGCACCATGACCAATGCCCGCTTTGAAACAGGATCTTCCATGATGGATACCCGTGAGTGTGCCTGCGGCAGTGCGACGGCCCGCGACGAGGCGGCGCAATGGTTTGTGCGTGTGCAGGACAGCCCATTGAGCGCAGAAGAACGCGAGCGTTTTGATGCCTGGCGTGCAGAGCATGCCGAGCACCAGTACGAATTTGATGTGCTGCAAGGTTTGTGGAGTGCCACCGACCTGGTGCCCAAGGCGCGCTTGCAGGCGTTGTGCGATGCCCCGCAGCCGCGTGCGAAGCGCCGGCCCGTGCTACGTTATGCAGTGGCTGCAAGTGTGCTGGCGGTGGCCCTGGGCCTGGGGTTGTTCAGTGGCCTGGATCATCCGGCGACGTATAACGCCGAGTTCCGCACCGCACTGGGGGAGCACCGGCAGGTGGCGTTGCCCGACGGCTCGCTGATGGACTTGAACAGCCGCAGCGTGGTGGCCGTGCACTATGTAAAAGGCCAGCGCGGCATCGAGCTCAAACAGGGCGAGGCCATGTTCAGCGTCGAGCACGACACCAGCCGGCCCTTCGTGGTGGACGCCGGGGCAGGGCAGGTGACGGTCACCGGTACGCGTTTCGACGTGCGCCGCGATGACGACCAGACCCGCGTGGTGGTCGAGGCCGGTACGGTCAAAGTGCAAGGGCGCTCATCCGATGACATCGTGATGCTCACGGCCGGTCGGGGCACCCATGTGGATGCCCGGGGCCAGGTGGCGGCTGCCTACGCCGTCAACCCTGAAGAGCTGACGGCCTGGCGCACCGGCAAGCTGGTGTTCAACAACGCCACCCTCGGCGAAGTGGCTCGGGAGGTCTCACGTTACCGCGAGCAACCTTTGCGGATCAGCGCGCCCGCGGTGAGCAACCTGCGTTTGACCAGCGTGTTCAAATCCACCGACACCGACGCTTTGCTCAAGGCCTTGCCGCACATTCTTCCGGTGGCCTTGCGCACCTTGCCGGACGGTAGCCAGGAAATAATTTCGCGATAGATTCAGGTTTTTTTCGAGTTCTTCGTCTTCTTGTGCAACTGCAACTGGTTTGCATTAACAGCCGCACTCTCTTGCGATCACAGGACTACGTTCGACGTGAAAAAACTCGCCATGAAAAACAATAAATCATCCCGCTGGGCACCCCTCGCCCTGGCGCTGGCCGTCAGCGCCGCACTGCCGGCGGCCTATGCTGACGATGGAATTCATATCCAGGCCCAATCCCTGGGTTCGGCCTTGAGCCAATTGGGTCAGCAGACGTCACTGCAAGTGTTCTTCAGCCCCGATATGGTGGCTGGCAAGCAAGCCCCGGCCGTCGACGGCAACCTGTCGCCCGAGCAAGCGCTGCGCCAGTTGCTGCAGGGCAGCGGCCTGGATTACCAGATCGATGCGGGCTCCGTGACTCTGCGCCCGCTGGGCAAGGGCACCGGCGAAGCAGGTTCGCCGCTGGAGTTGGGTGCCACCGACATCAAGGTGGTTGGCGACTGGCTCGGCGACGCGAATGCCGAAGTGGTGCAGAACCACCCGGGGGCGCGCACCGTGGTGCGCCGTGAAGCCATGGTGGAGCAGGGCGCGATGAACGTCGGTGACGTGCTGCGGCGCATTCCCGGGGTGCAGGTGCAGGAGGCCAACGGCACCGGTGGCAGTGATATTTCCCTCAACGTCGGGGTACGTGGCCTGACCTCGCGTCTGTCGCCACGCTCCACGGTTTTGATCGACGGCGTACCGGCAGCGTTTGCACCTTACGGCCAGCCGCAGTTATCGATGGCGCCGATTTCCTCCGGCAACCTGGACAGCATCGACGTGGTGCGTGGCGCAGGCTCCGTACGTTATGGACCACAGAACGTCGGCGGCGTGATCAACTTCGTGACCCGCGCCATCCCGGAAAAATTCTCCGGCGAAGTCGGCACCACCCTGGAAACCGCGGCCCACGGCGGCTGGAAACACATTGAAAACGCCTTCATCGGCGGCACCGCCGACAACGGTATCGGTGCTGCGTTGCTGTATTCCGGGACCAAGGGCGATGGCTACCGCGACCGCAACAACTCCAACGACATCGACGACGTGATCTTCAAGACCCACTGGGCGCCGACCGATCAAGATGATTTCTCGCTGAATTTCCACTACTACGACGCCAGCGCCGACATGCCCGGCGGCCTGACCCAGAAGCAGTACGACGCCAACCCGTATCAATCGGTACGTGACTGGGACAACTTCAATGGCCGGCGCAAGGATATGTCCTTCAAGTACATCCGGCAGATCGACGACCGCACCCAGGCTGAAGTGCTGACCTACTACTCCGACAGTTTCCGCGGCAGCAACATCGCCAACCGCGACCTGAAGACCCTGGGTTCCTACCCTCGCACCTACTACACCTTCGGCATCGAGCCGCGTGTGTCCCATGTATTTGACCTGGGGCCGAGCACCCAGGAAGTCAGCGTCGGTTATCGCTACCTCAAGGAAGGCATGCACGAACAGGCCACCAGCCTGGCGCTGGTCAACAACGTGCCGACGCCCGTGGGCCAGAGTGACGGCCACGTGTACCAGGACCGTACCGGTGGCACCGAGGCCAACTCGTTCTATATCGACAACAAGATTGATATCGGCAAATGGACCGTCACCCCGGGCATTCGCTTTGAGCAGATTCGCACCGAATGGCACGACCGTCCGGTGGTAGGCCTCAATGGCGCCACGGTTCAGGAGAAACGTCGCGAGATCCACAACAACGAACCGCTGCCGGCCTTGAGCGTGATGTACCACGTCTCCGATGCCTGGAAGCTGTTTGCCAACTACGAAACCTCCTTCGGCAGCCTGCAATACTTCCAGCTGGGCCAGGGCGGTAACGGCGACCAGACCGCGAACGGCCTGAACCCGGAAAAAGCCAAGACCTACGAAATCGGTACCCGCTACAACGACAGCGTCTGGGGCGGCGAAGTGACGTTGTTCTACATCGACTTCTCGGACGAGTTGCAATACGTCAGCAACGATGTGGGCTGGACCAACCTCGGCGCTACCAAGCACGAGGGCATCGAAGCGTCGGCCCATTACGACCTGTCGAACCTCGACCCGCGCCTGGACGGCCTGACCGCCAACGCCGGCTTCACCTACACCAGGGCCACCTCCGAAGGCGACGTTGCCTTCAAGGGCCGCGACTTGCCGCTGTACTCCCGTGAAGTGGCCACCCTGGGGCTGCGTTACGACATCAACCACTGGACCCACAACCTGGACGTCTATGCCCAGTCCGGCCAGCGTGCGCCGGGCACCGGTACCACCTACATCACCCAGCCGACTGCTGATGGCCAGTACGGGGATATTCCCGGCTACGTCTCGGTGAACGTGCGCAGCGGTTATGACTTCGGTGCGCAACTGTCGAACCTGAAGCTGGGCGTCGGGGTAAAAAACGTGTTCAACCAGGAACACTACACCCGCTCCAGCGACAACAACTCCGGGATCTACCTGGGTGAACCGCGCACGTTCTTCGTGCAGGCCAGCGTCGGCTTCTGATGCGTGCCTGATCCCAGGTATCGACAGTGACGAGGGGGCGCAAGCCCCCTCGCCATAGCCCTTCTTCCTACTCTTTTTCTAACGATTTTCTGCGTCCGCAGGAACTGAATCCGACAGGTCTACCACACAAGGAGGTGCCCACTTTCCATGGGATACCTTGTATCGCCGAGGTGTCTTTGAGCCGGGAGTGAATCGTGTCAATACGCCGAACTGGAGATGCCTATGTCGGTAACCTTATCCAACTCAACTGTTGCCAACCCCTCTGATAACGCCGCGCAGCCGCATACTGATGCCGCCACATCGACGCAGTCACGCTCACGCTCCGGGCAGGGGTCGATCCACATCAGCTTCAACTTGCCACAGAATGGGATCGGCCCGGGATATTCGAATTGGACGACGACGCAGAGCACGATGGATCGCCATGGTGCCGCCAACAACTCATTCCGGGCGTCCTATGCAAACTCGTTCCTGGGCGGGCTGATCGGACAGCTTCAGGACTTTCTGCACAAGCTGTTCAATCCGTTCCGGCCTCACCCCGGTTATGGTCGTCCTGATCCTTCCATTCCACTCAGGCCTCTTCCCGGACACTGCCGTCCGACCCCCTGCAAGCCTGACCCGGGATACGGTCGCCCGGACCCACACTTTTCGAGGCAAACCCCCGATCAACTGGGGAACCTCCTCAAGAACAAATTTGATGCGTTCACGGTGCCGGGCCAGCCCTTCATCACAAAACAAAGCCTGGAGGAGATGGCGGGCAGACGGTTGACCAACGACCAGGACCGTAATGAGAACATTCTGTTGGCCCGGGAACTGCTGCGACGCCCAGACGTAATACAAGCCTTTGACCGAGCCGGCAGGACCGGTGATCTGGATGGTCGAATCTCCCGGCGGGACCTCAACGCCGTGCTCGACTCCGGCAACGCCTTGAAGTACAAGACCGACAAACAGCTCGCCGAACAGATGTTGAAGGACTTCGACGCCCTGAAGGGTATCTGGAGCCGCTCCATCAGTATCAAAGATTTGAAAAAATTGGCCGCATCGTCGTCGAGCGACCCAAAGCAACAGCGGCTCATCGAGTTGGCCAAGGAAGTCACTCAGCGCTCAAGCCTGTTAACGCTGATGGACTCTCTTGACCGGTATGACGGCAAGATCGGCAGAGCCGCCCTGCGCCACCTCTCTCTGAACCTGTTTTAGCTCGATCACGCCGCGACCCTCTCGCGGCGTGATGACCTGCCTTGATCAATCCGCTGCTTTCAAACTCTCAGCCAGGGCTCAGACATGGCTACACCTTCGTGTGGATCGCACAATCCTGGCTATCAGCCAGCCTGTCTTGCGCCGACGGGCAGCGATACCCTGCAACCGCCCCCCGTTGCCGCACCGGGCAAACGGTGCGAAGAGGGCGCCGAAGCCCGGCGAGTGAAGAACTTCACCGGGCAGCACACGTTCCAGGCGCCGGCGGCTGACGACTTCATCAAAGGCATGTTGCCGCACGGGCAGTTGCCTGCCTCCCACGCGCCTGGGTTACGCCCGTTGCGCGCGGTGATGGGCGCTATGGTCGCAGCGATCAAAGGCCTTTGGCAGGAGACGAAACCGACCTGGCCAGGGTCTCGAAAAGCCGACTGATTCTTCGGTTTTTACATGTTGTCATTGGAACGCTGCTCTATCTCGGAACCATTGCCACCGGCACACCACACACCTTTGGCCTGTTTTCACCTGAGCGATACGGCGATTGCCGGGATGATGACCAGGTCAATGTGGAACCGGAAAATGGTGGAGATGAATCATGACAATCAACGGCGGGTCGGTCTGCCAGCACCTCGGTGCTACACCCTGTATTGCCCCGGCACTGGACGGCGGTACACGGGCAATTCACGCCGCTTCAAGTGAACCCGGTGAGGCTGCGCGAAAGCACAGCCATCAATCCGGCGGGGCGCCTGTCCGCTCATCAGGCTATCGGCCTCCTTTGCGGGGGGAGAGTCACTGCAGGAGTCTGCTGCAACACCTGGGGCTTCAGAACGAAGTGGCCAGCCGCCTCCGCGGGCCCAATCCCTACATTCGTTTGCCGGACAGCGATTTGGTGAGCGCGGCGAACGCCCAATTTGCCATGCTGAAAAAACTCCATGAGAACTGACGGACTGAAGCTGTCTTCACTGCAACGAATCGCCAGTAAAAAGCTCGGTGCCAGCCGAGAGGCCGACAGCGCTATCCTGCTTGCCAAGGCGATCATCCAGCGTCCGCGCCTGATCGATGCGATCCTCGACCAGGACGGCTACATCACCCGCGAAAGCCTGGCACAGGCCGAGAACGTCGTGTTCGGCAACAGCGATCCCAGTGCCTTCAGCCCGGACCCTTTCCACACAAAAAACAATGCCGATCTCGTCCGTCTGTTCAAGGAAATGTTCACCGAGTTACGGGACCGGTCGCGGGACCGCATGGGGTTTTTCGAGCAGATCTGCTACGTCAACATCGAGGTGCTGGCGATGATGAGCAAAGACCCGGATGAGCTCGACAGCCATGGCCAAGTTGTACTGGACCCGGCCACGGGGCTACCGAAGAAGAAATACGACGAACAGCAGGTGTATATGGCGAAAAACCTTGTGGACCGGCCGGGCTTGTTGCGGTCGCTGGAAAACACCGCCGACAGCGGTCGGCGAATTTTCGGCAGCCATCACCAGGCGGGCTGGCTCAGCAACAAAACCCTTGATCGCTGGCTGGAACTCCAGAAAGCCAAATGACCCCGGGTTGACGCCTCAATGTACGAGGCGTGATGGGGCTGGGTGGTCAGACCCGCAGTATTTTCCCGCTGATCGCCACACCGATCAGCAGTACGGCAATCAGCACAAAGGCAGTGCTCAAGCTGCTGCCATGGGCGATGAAGCCGATCACCGCAGGGCCGGCGAGAATGCCGGTGTAGCCCAGGGTGGTGATGGCGGGCACCGCAATGTGTTCCGGCATGACGGTCTGCTTGCCGACGGCGGTGTACAGCACCGGTACGATGTTCGAACACCCGGCACCGACCAATGCATACCCCAGCAGGGCGGTTTCCCACGCAGGGAATAGCGTCGCCAACAGCATGCCGCCGGCGGCGACCGCGCCGCCGAATACAATCACCCGGGTTGCGCCCAGGCGGCGAACTATCCTGTCGCCGGTAAGGCGCCCGACCGTCATGGTCAAGGCAAAGGCTGCGTAGCCAAGGCCCGCATAGGCCTCGTCAAGGCCGCGCTCGGCGCTCAGGAACACCGCGCTCCAGTCCAGTACGGCGCCTTCGGCAAGAAACACGATGCAGCACAGGCAGCCGATAAACAGCACCACGCCGTGGGGCACGGCAAAGGCCGGCCCGGAGCTTTCACTGCCGTAAGGCAGCAGGTGTGGCCCGGCCTTGAGCAAGGCCACTACGATGACGACGATCACGGCGAGGGTGGCCTGCAACGGCGACCAGCCCAACCCCAGCAGCCCGCTGACACCTGCCGCCCCGACGATCCCGCCCAGGCTGAACAGCCCGTGGAAGCCCGACATCATGGTCTTGCCGCTGGCCCGTTCGACCATCACCGCTTGCAGGTTGACCGTGGAGTCCACCGTGCCCAGGCCGGCACCAAACACAAACAGCGCGGCCATCAGCAAGGGAATCGAGGTGACGGTGGCCAGCATCGGCAGGCCCAGGCAGATCAGGAGGGTGCCGCCGGTGGCCACTCGCCGGATACCGTAGCGCGACGCCAGGGCCCCGGCGACCGGCATTGCGATCATCGAGCCCACCCCCAGGCACAACAGCAAAAGGCCGAGGGTGCCCTCATTGAGTTGGGCGCGGGCCTTGGCATAAGGCACCAGTGGTGCCCAGGCGGCGATGCCGAAGCCGGCGATGAAAAACGCGATGCGGGTCGACATTTGTTCCAGCCGCCCGGGTACCACGGGCGCTGGGGTGCTGATGGCGGTCATGAAAAATCCTTGGTTTTGCGTTCAACGAACGATGTGCAGCGCAACATCCTTGCACATCAGGCCGTATCGAGCGAGCCGGGTTCCCTTGGCATGCCTGAACACAGGGCCAAACATTTTTTCCAGGATCATGGAACGCGACGGGCCTTTCCAACCACTATCAGTTCGTAGGACAAGTAACCACTTGAGGTGCGAGGTGGCCTGGAAGGTGCGTAATCCCCGCGAGAACTGGTGAACCCCGGGCTTCCAGCGACGGATTACCACCTTCCAGGCCGATCCTCTCACTTCAGCAGCCGCGCCAGTTTGCCATCCCGCACCTGCAACACTTCAAACAGGCCCAGGGCCTGCAGGGCGGGGAGGGCTTGCAGGATGTCCTGTTCGGCCAGCAAGCGCTGCTCGTCCGGGGTGGCCGGATCGCACCAGGTTCTGGCGTTGGCGAGGAATGCGCCCACCGTGCCCTTGCGCACGGTCACGCCATTGAATTGGCCTTGGTCGAGATGGTCGGGAAGCACGTCTTCTGCACGCATGGCGGAGCCCTCAATGAATGAATCCGCAGTCTGGGCGTGCGCAAATGGCTACACTGCCTTATCCAGGTCATTCAATACGGTAAAGCTGCCATATGCCGTCAACACTCGTTTCAGCCCAGCTCGCCAATGCGACCGGCGGTCCGTTGCTGGTGGCGACGTTGCGCAGCAGTCCGGTAGCACGCACCACGGCCCTTCATCAGCATGCCCGCGGGCAATTGCTCGGAGCCCAGCGCGGGTTGTTGTCGGTGCAGGCGGCGCACCAGCATTGGGTAGTACCGGCCACCCACGCGGTGTGGATTGCCCCCGATTGTTCCCACGCCTTGCGTTCCCACGGGCCGTTTGATGGCTGGAGTGTGTATGTCGAACCCCAGGCATGCGCAGGGCTGCCCCGACAGACGTGCGTTATCGCCACGTCGGCCTTGTTGCTGGAAGCCGTCAGGCGCGCGGCAACCTGGAGCCAGGCGCTGCTCGAGCCGCCTCAGTCACGGATCGCCCAGGTGATCCTTGATGAAATCGCCGGGTTGCCCCAGGAACCATTCGGCTTGCCGCTGCCCCGGGACCCGCGCCTGTTGCGCATCGCCCAGGCGCTGGCCGACAGTCCCGACGACAACCGCCTTCTGGAACACTGGGCGCAGTGGGCCGGTGTCTCGCCGCGTACCCTGGCCCGGCGGTTTGTTGCCGAGACCGGGTTCACCTTCAGCCAGTGGCGCCAGCGCGCGCGATTGTTGCGCGCCCTGGAGTTGCTGGCGGCGCATGCACCCGTGACCCGGGTTGCGCTGGACCTGGGTTATGAAAACGTCAGTGCCTTTATTGCGATGTTCCGGCGTACATTCGGGACGACGCCGGGGCGGTACTTCACGGATGGCGCAAGCGACTACGGGCATATACCGCCACAATCACGAAACACCCCATAGGCAACAGGTAAGCCAGCGCCACTGTGCTGTTGTCCGCCACCTTGCCCATCAAGTAGGGCATCAGGGCGCCGCCGACGATCGCCATGATCATGAACGAACTGCCGCGCTTGGTGTGCGGCCCGAGGTTCTTCACGCCCATGGCGAACAGCGTCGGGAACATGATCGACATGAAGAAGAACACTGCGATCAGCGCGATCACCGAGATACCTTCCAGGCCGATCACCACCAGGCCGCACAACGCGATATTGATCAGCGCATAAATCAGCAGCAGCTTCTGCGCGCTGACCCGGCCCATCAGCCAGGTACTGAAAAAGCGCCCGAACATGAAGGCCAGCATTGCGATCGACAGCAGGTAGGCGGCTTGCTGATTGCCCATCTGTGCCCAATGCTCGGTGACGTAGTTGATGAAAAATGCGCCGACTCCGACCTGGGCCGCCACATAGAAAAACTGCGTGATCACCCCACCGACGAACTCCCGGTGCTGCCACAGACCCTTGCCGACCGTCGGTTGCAGTGCCTGTTCCTGCGCGCGCAAATCCGGCAGCGGCGTGCGGGCGATCAGCAGCGCCACCAGCAGTACCAGGACCGCGATCACCACGTAGGTGGTCTGCAACGAACTCATGTCCGAGGCCGGTGTGCTGCCGGCGCTGAAGAACATCGCGCCGCCAATCAGCGGGCCGAAGAACTGGCCAAGGCCATTGAATGATTGCGCCAGGTTCAACCGCCGCTCGGCGCCCTGGGGTTCGCCCAGCACGGTGGCATAGGGGTTGGCAGCGGTCTCCAGGCAGCCCAGGCCGCAGGCGATGACAAACAGCGCGAACAGGAAAAACGGAAAGCTCGCCGCCGCAGCCGCCGGCATGAATAGCAGCGCGCCCGTCGCATACAGGCACAGGCCCAGCAGGATCCCGGCCTTGTAGCCGTGGCGGTCCATCAACAACCCTGCCGGCAGGGCAATCAGGAAGTACGCGCCGAAATAGGCGCTTTGCAACAGCCCGGACTGGGCCTTGCTGACGTGCAGGACTTCCTGGAAGTGCTTGTTCAGTACGTCGAGCAAACCGTAGGACAAGCCCCAGAGGAAAAACAGACTGGTCACCAGCATCAGCGCCCAGCGATAGGTCGGCACGGCACGGGTGCCTGGCAGGTGTGTATCTTTGCTTAACATGACGCTTCTCCTGTTGTTTTTATGGGATCAAGGCGTGCGATGCAGCGGGTATCAGGGTTGGTCGGTAAGGCAGAAAATCTGCTCCAGGGGCTGCCATTTGCCGCCGGGGTCAGTCCACGGCGTGGGGGCCTGGAAGCGCCACATCAGGGTTTCCCAGGCTTGCACGTCGGGGTTGGCGCGTGCAGCGTGGTCCAGCCCTTCGAAGCTGAACCCGGCCGCGGTGTCCATGACCATGAACAGCCGCGTGCCCAGGCGCCAGATCTGCATTTCCAGGATTTGCTGGCTGCGCAGATGCTCTGCCACGGCAGGCCAGATGCGTCGATGCAGCTGCTGGTACTCGGCGATCAATGCCGCATCGTCGATCAGGTCCAGCGCCAGGCAGTAACGTTGGCCGCTCATGTCAGCGCCCGGTCGAGGTGGGTGTAGCCTCCATCCACCACCAGCCACTGTCCGGTGGTGTGGGAGGCGCGGGGTGAGAGCAGGAACAGCACGCTGTCGGCAATTTCCTCGGGAGTGGTCATCCGTTTGCCCAAGGGGATTTTTTCGACGATGGCGGCGAGCTTGGCCTCGGGGTTGTCGAAGCCGTCGATCCAGCGTTGATACAGCGGCGTCAGCACCTCGGCGGGCACCACGGCATTGACCCGGATGCCGAACTCCAGCAAGGAGGCGGCCCATTCCCGGGTCAGTGACAGCTGCGCACCTTTTGCGGCGGTATAACCGCTGGTACCGCCCTGGCCGGTGAGGGCCGTCTTGGAGCTGATATTCACGATTGCCCCGCGGCTGGCCTTGAGGGCATCGAGGCACAAGTGGGTCATCAAGTAGTAATGAATCAGGTTCTTTTCCAGGGATTCGACGAACGCTGCACGGCCCGCATCCAGGCCCACGCCGTCGTTGACCCCGGCGTTGTTCACCAAGCCGTCGATGCGTCCGAAACGTCGCAACACTTCGTTGACGGCTGCGCGGCAGGCGTCCTCATCGCGCAACTCGACACGGATGAAGTGGCTTTGACCGTGCTGCTCAAGCTCGGCCGCGAAGGCCGGCGACAACGGTTGATGGCCGAAAATTACCGGGATTGCGCCTTCGGCAATCAACCCCAGGGAAATGGCGGCGCCAATCCCCGAGCCGCCGCCGGTGACGATGATCACGCGGTCCTGCAAATGCAGATTCATGGGCAGTTTCCTTCAAGGTGATAGACCCGCTGGGCCGTGCCGCCCCAGATGGCTTGCTGTTCATCGGGCGACAGTGGGCCGAGGGTCTGTTGCAGCAATTGGCAGGTGCCCTGGTATTCCCCGGCCAGCAGGCACACCGGCCAGTCCGAACCGAACATCAGGCGCTCGGCGCCGAACAATTCCAGCGCCAGTTCGATGTAGGGGCGCAGGGCTCGGGCGTTGCGTTGCTCGGGCCCGGCTTCGGTGAGCAGGCCCGACAGCTTGCAACTGACGTGGGGCAGGGCGGCCAGTGGCGCCAGGTGTTCGGCCCAACCGACGGGGCCGTTGGCGATGTCCGGTTTGCCCAGGTGGTCCAGCACCAGATGATGCCGGTCGTGGCGCTGGCACAGGGCTGTCGCGGCGTCGAGGTCGGCGCAGCGGATCAGCACTTCGTAGACGTAGCCTTGTTGCTGCAGGTGTTGCAGGCCACGGGAGAACTTCGCGTCAGCCATAAAGCTGGCAGGCGTAGGCTCATCCTGAATCTGATGCCGAAAGCCCTTGAGTCCCGGTGCGTCGCGCCACTGTTCCAGGTGCTGTTCCAGGCGTGGGTCGCACAGGTCGACCCAGCCGACGACGCCGAGTATCCATGGGTGCTGCCGCGCCATTTCCAGCAGCGCGTCGGTTTCCTGCTCACCGGCGCGGGCTTGCACGGCAATGCAGCCATCCAGGTCGGCAGCGTCGAGCAACGGCCGCAAGTCCTGTGGGAGAAAGTCCCGCCGCAGGTCAGCCTCAGCCGTACCGATCCACGGATAATCAGCGGCCCGGTAGCGCCAGAAATGCTGGTGCGCATCGAGCCTCAAAGGTGATGGGGACGACATTGTTATTGTGCTCCGTCCATTCAAATTGCGGTTCAGCTCACGGCCGGTGGCGGTATTGCTCCCGGGACGCGGCTTTCATCTGGATCGAAAAGCCCGGCGCCTTCGGCGGCAGATAGGCCGCACCGCGCACCACGCAAGGTTCCTCGAAATGCTCGTGCAAGTGGTCGACATACTCGATCACCCGGCCTTCGTGGGTGCCGGCGATGCACAGGTAGTCGATCATCGACAGGTGCTGCACGTACTCGCAAAGCCCGACACCGCCGGCATGCGGGCACACGGGCAGGCCATATTTGGCCGCCATCAGCATCACCGCCAGCACCTCGTTGACCCCGCCCAGGCGGCAGGCGTCAATCTGCACCACGTCGATGGCTTCGCGCATGATCAATTGCTTGAAGATGATCCGGTTCTGGCACATCTCGCCGGTGGCGACCTTGACCGGCGCCACGCCCAGGCGAATCTTGCGATGGCCTTCGATATCGTCGGGGCTGGTGGGTTCCTCGATGAACCACGGCTTGGCAAACGCCAATTCGCGCACCCAATCGATGGCGGTGTCGACTTCCCACACCTGGTTGGCGTCAATCATCAATTGGCGGTCCGGGCCCAATACTTCGCGGGCGATGCGTACGCGCCGCAGGTCATCCTGCAAGTCGTGGCCGACCTTGAGCTTGACGTGGTTGAAGCCGGCATCCACCGCTTCCTGGCACAGCCTGCGCAGCTTTTCGTCGCCGTAACCGAGCCAGCCGGCGGAGGTGGTGTAGCAGGGGTAGCCGTTGGCTTGCAGGTCGGCCAGGCGTTCAGCCTTGCCTTCGGCGCGTTGGTGCAGCAAGGCCAGGGCTTCGCTGGAGGTGATGCAGTCGGTGATGTAGCGGAAATCGATGCAGCGCACCAGCTGTTCCGGGCTCATGTCGGCGACCAGGCGCCACAGGGGTTTGCCTTCGGCCTTGGCCCACAAGTCCCACGCGGCATTGACGATCGCGCCGGTGGCCAGGTGGATTGCGCCCTTGTCCGGGCCGATCCAGCGCAACTGGCTGTCACTGGTGACATGCCGCCAGAAGCGGCCCATGTCTTCGGCGATCCATTCCAGGGTCAAGCCCACCAGCAGCGGCTGCATGGCCTGGATCGCCGCGCAGCAAATCTCGTTGCCACGGCCGATGGTGAAGGTCAGGCCATGGCCTTCAAGGGCCGGGTTGTCGGTCTGCAAAATCACATAGGCGGCCGAGTAGTCCGGGTCCGGGTTCATGGCGTCGGAACCGTCCAGGGACTGGGACGTAGGAAAGCGGATATCTTCGACGCGAATCGCGGTAATGGTAGTCATGAACGGCTCCTAGTCTCTGGTCAGGCGTCGACCGTGGTCTGGTTCTGTTCGCCGAGGCCTTCGATACCCAGGCGGATTTTTTGCCCGGGCTTGAGGTAGACCGGCACTGGCTTGATCCCCAGGCCGACACCGGGCGGGGTGCCGGTGGAAATCACATCCCCCGGTTGCAGGCTCATGAACTGGCTGAGGTAGCTGATCAGTTTGGGAATCTGGAAAATCATCGTGCGGGTGTTGCCGTTCTGGTAGCGGTGGCCGTCGACTTCCAGCCAGATCGACAGTTGGTGCGGGTCGGCGATCTCGTCGCGGCTGACCAGCCAGGGGCCGAGCGGGCCGAAGGTGTCGCAGCCCTTGCCCTTGTCCCAGGTGCCGCCGCGTTCCAGCTGGAACTCGCGCTCGGAGACATCGTTGATCACGCAGTAGCCGGCCACGTGCTGCATGGCCTGGCTTTCCTCGATGTAGCGGCCACCCTGGCCGATCACCACGCCCAACTCCACTTCCCAGTCGGTCTTGGTGGAGTGGCGGGGGATTTCGATGGTGTCGTTGGGGCCGACGATGGCGCTGGTCCACTTGTTGAAGATGATCGGTTCGTCAGGGATGGGGGCGCCGGTTTCGGCAGCGTGATCGGCGTAGTTCAGGCCGATGCAGATGAATTTGCCTACCTGGCCGACACAGGCGCCCAAACGCGGATTGCCCGGTACCAGGGGCAGGCTCGCGGGGTCGAGTTCTTGCAGGCGAGCGAGGTTTTGCGGGAGCAGGGCGTCACCGGCGATATCACTGATGTGGGCGGACAGGTCACGCAGACGTCCATCAGCGTCCAGCAGGGCCGGGCGTTCCTGACCTTTTTCACCATAGCGCAGCAATTTCATGAGCAATCCTCTTATTGGAAGTGGGCGGTCAGTTGCTCCAGCCGCCGTCAATGATCTGGGTGGTGCCGGTGGTAAACGCGCTGGCATCGGAGCCAAGGTACAGCGCCAACTGGGCAATTTCCTGGGGCGTGCCCAGGCGTCCCATCGGCTGGCGCGCAGTGAAGGCGGCGTACACCTCGTCCTGTTGACGGCCTTCATGGCGGGCTTGTTCGACGATGCGTTGCTGCAGCGAAGGCGACTCCACGGTGCCCGGGCAGATAGCGTTGCAGCGGATGCGCTGGGTGACAAAGTCGGCCGCGACGGATTTGGTCAGGCCGATGACGGCCGCCTTGCTGGCGCAATAGGCAAAGCGGTTGGGCACGCCCTTGAGGCTGGAGGCCACCGACGACATGTTGATGATCGAGCCACCGCCCGCCGCCAGCATCCCCGGCAGAAACGCGCGGATCATGCGGTACATGGCGGTGACGTTCAGGTCCAGGGCAAACGTCCAGTCGCTTTCCGGGCATTCGAGAATATTGCCGGCGTGCACCACGCCTGCGCAGTTGAACAGCACATCGAGCGGGCCGATCTCGGCAGCAAGGCGTTGAATAGCGCTGGCGTCGGTGACGTCGAGCAAGACCGTTTGCGCGCCCGACAAGTCAGCGAGCGCCTGTTGATTGATGTCGGCTGCAATCACTTCGGCCCCTGCCGCCAGATAGGCTTCGACGCTGGCGCGGCCAATGCCCTGGGCGGCGGCGGTGATCAGCACGCGTTTACCGGTGAGGTCCATGACAGACTCCCTTGATTGTTATTATTGGCTCAATGGTCAGGCCATTGAGGGCGTCAAACACCTGCATCTGCGGCATAGCGAACCCTGGTGGGTTTGCTATGATCAGCACACTGGAAACGATCCAATGGTCAGGCCATTGATCCAATTTTTAGCATGGGTCATCCCGGTCAACAAGCGGCTTTTTTGCGGGTTGATCGCTTTGACCGTGCTGTGCATGAATCGAGCTGAGCCTAGATGCCATTTCAAGTGATTGATAACCAACGTCTTTATCGACAGATTGCCGACCAGTTGCGAGCGTTGATCGACAGCGGAGAATTTCCGCCGGGCAGTCGACTTCCCGCTGAGCGTGAACTCGCCAAACTGCTGGGCGTGAGTCGCGCTTCCGTGCGTGAGGCGATGATTGCCCTGGAGGTGATCGGCCTGGTAGACGTGCGGGTGGGCAACGGCGTGCTGGTGTGTGAACCCGTGCAACCGACAGTCAGCCAGGAACCGGTGATGGCCCAGGCCACCCGGGATCAATGGAAAGAGTTCGATCCGGAACTCAACCTGCACGTCGACTTCAATGCCGAGATTCCACCGTTTTCCCTGCTCCAGGCCCGTCGCCTGATTGAGCCGGAAGCCGCCGCCCTGGCCGCCAAACATGCCACCGACGAAGAGCTGGCGGGGATCCGCGAGGCCTTCGAGCGTAATGTGCAGGACAACCGCGACGGCTCCCATACCCATCCGGGCGATCGCCTGTTTCACATTCGCATCGCCCAGGCCTCGGGCAATCCGGCGTATGCGTTGATGATTGCGCACTTGCTGGGGCATCGTTACGGCAGCATGTTCCAGCGGTTGCAGGCGCATTACACCTCGGACGACATGCCCCATCGCTCGGAAGACGAGCACCGCAAGATCCTCGATGCACTGGAATTGCGAGACGTGGAGGGTGCGCGACAGGCGATGCGCAAGCACCTGGAAGAGGTGGTACGAATCTTTATGCGGACTGCGCAATGACCCTGTTCTACGACGCCCGCGGGAATATCTACGGGGTGGTAAGCCCGGCGCAGTTAGGCAGCAAGGGTATCGACGTGCCGGACCGTGCCGACTTGGCCGCTGGCACCCGAGGTGTTTGGGCATTGGCGGCGATTGCCGCCGAGTGCGGTTGGGATGAGTTGCCGCGCCCGGCAGAGGCCAAGGCGCATCGTTGTGACGGTTTGTTGGTGGGGCCGTTCCAGGCCGCGCCGCCTTTTGACCTGTTGATCGTCAACACCGACGGTTCCCTGGCCGAACGCAGTGGCAATGGCCTGACGATCTTTGCCCAGTCGTTGACCGACCAGGGATTGATGGCGCAAGGCTGTGAGTTGCGGGTGCATCACGACAAGACAGACGCACTGTCGCCGGTGGTTACGCGGGTTGAGCCGGCGGAGTACGAACAGGTCCAGGGGTTTTGGCTGGCGCTGGGGCGTCCCGAGTTCGGGCCTTTGGCGGTAGGGGCTGTTGGTGTGGGCGCGGTCTCGCTTGAGGGAACTGAGGTGAGCCATGTTTCGCCACTGGCTGCGCTCAACCCCGAGTGGAATCACAGCCAGTTTGTGCGTGTGGGCAACCCGCATTGTGTGACGCTGGTACAGGACGCGTCAGCGTTGCCGGACAACGCCCAGCTGCATCGATCAGCCTGGTTCGATCCGCTGAGGGCGATTGCTTTCGCACCACCTGCCGGGGCCGGCCAACCTTGTATTTCCGGGGTCAACCTGCAATGGGTCGCCCGGGATTCAGGCAATCGCGTGATCGCGCGGGTGTTTGAGCGTGGTGAGGGGCCCACGGCGTCCTCCGGGACCAGCGCCAGTGCGGTGGCATGCGCCGCCTGGTCTGTAGGATGGGTGACGGCGGGTCAGGTGGCGGTGGTGATGCCGGGCGGTACCGCACCCGTACGGTTGCAAGCAGAGCCGGGTGAGTTGCCGAGCGTTAGCCTGTTCGGGACTGCGCGGCTGCAGGAAGTTTGAAAAAGGCAGTAGCGGGCTTAATCATCTTTGTCAGCTGTTTCTCTATAAATAAGCAGCTCTGGTGAATGGTGGTGTAAGAGTATTCCCGTTAGTCAGTACTGGCTGTTTAACTGCATTTCTGTATTTATAAAAGACCCTTCCAATATCGGTGTGCGAATCTTCTTTTTTATTTTGAAGCGGCCGAATTTCGCCTGAAATCGCTAGTATTCCTGGGGTTCAGGCACTTTTTATCGGCTTCGAATTGAGTGGCTTTATCTGCGTTTTACGGGAGAAGTTATTTCAGCTCGACAATGAATGGCGGGTAACAACGGATGTTCAATACGCTTGTTTCGTCACGTTTCAAACTGGTCGTTGCAGGAATGAACCAGGCATTTCAGGTGCTGGCTTTTAAAGGCAGCGAAACGATTGACCAGCCTTTTTTCATTGAAGTGCAGTGGGTCAGTGAAAACCCCAGCCTGGATCTGGAGAAGTTACTTCACCAACCGGCCTATCTGGATTTTGGCGAGCCCGGTGAAGGCCTGCACGGGCAAATCTACAGCATTGGCCGGGAAGGCCCGGGGCAGCGGCTGACCCGCTACCACCTCACCCTTGCGCCGCGCGTGGCGTACCTGGCCCATCGTTGCGACCAGCGGATTTTCCAGCAGCGCAGCGTGCCGCAAATCATCGCGGCAGTGCTTGAGCAGCACGGCATCCTTGCTGATGCCTATACCTTCGAACTGGGGCCGGTGGTTTACCCACCGCGTACGTTCTGTGTGCAATACGCGGAAACCGACCTGCACTTTATCCAGCGGCTGTGCGAGGAAGAGGGCATTCACTACCACTTTCGCCACAGTGCAGACGCCCATGTACTGGTGTTGGGTGATGACCAGACGGTGTTTCGTCGTTTGGCGGCGCAACGCTACTGCCCGGCCGGAGGCCCGGCTGCCGAAACGCTGGTGATCCAGCGTTTCGATGTGCGCCTGGCCACGCGCAGTGCTCAGGTTGTTCGGCGTGACTACGACTTCGAACATCCGTCGCTGCGCTTGCAGGAGCAGGCCGGGTCTTTCCCGGCACTTGAAGACTATCAATACCCCGCGGGATTCACGGGGCATCTGCGAGGTTCGCAGTTGGCCCGGCGTGGCCTGGAACGTCATCAACGCGACCGCCATCGGGCCCTGGGCCGCAGTGACCAGCCGGCTTTGCGCAGCGGGCATTTCCTGGAACTGCGCGGCCATCCGGACCGCACCTGTAATGACTTGTGGCTGATCACCGGCGTGCGTCACGAAGGCTATCAACCGCAGGTGCTGGAGGAGGCGGTGGTGGATGTCGAGGCATTCCACGGCTACCGCAATCGATTTACCGCAACGCCCTGGCGCGCCGCTTACCGCCCGCCGCTCAAGCACGTCAAACCGCGTATCAGTGGCAGCCAGACCGCAACCGTCACCGGGCCCGAGGGTGAAGACGTGCATTGCGACGCTCACGGCCGGGTGAAAATTCGCTTTCATTGGGACCGCCTGGACCAGCACGACGACAAGAGCAGCTGCTGGGTGCGTGTGGCGTCCGGATGGGCGGGTGACAGCTATGGCGCGGTGATGATCCCGCGTGTGGGCATGGAGGTACTGGTGACGTTCCTGGAAGGTGATCCAGACCGGCCCGTGATCAATGGTTGCCTGCCCAATACCTTGCAGCCTGTTGCCTATCCGTTGCCCCAACACAAAACCCGCAGTGTGCTACGCAGCCGCAGTTCGCCGGGCGGGGCGGGGGCCAACGAGCTGCACCTCGAGGACCGCAGCGGCCAGGAACTCATCTACCTGCGCGCCCAACGCGATCTGGAGCAGCAGGTCGGCCACGACAGTCGGCTGGAGGTGGTGGGCGAACGTCGGGAAACCATCCACGGCTTGAGTGCCACCACTCTGGGAGGCGAGGAACACCGCAGCATCGCCGGCGACCGCAAGGTTCGGCTTGGGGCTGATGATCACTTGCACGTGCAGGGCAACAGCCAGACCCTTGTCGGCCAGACCCTGGTGATCGAAGCGGGGCAACAGGTCCATCTGAAGGCGGGGGCCAATCTGGTTATCGATGCCGGTGCGCAGTTGAGCTTCAAGGCCGGTGGTGAGCATTTGCTGATTCAGGCCGGCGGGATTTTCAGCAGTCGGCCGATCACGTTGGGCGGTGCGCCTGCCGTGATTCGCACAGCCAACCCAGTTGGACCGGGTGACGTGGCTGCTTCGCCCGCATTTGCAGCGGATGGGCCGAAGGTTTCGGTTATCCAAGGCGCAGTCATGGAGCTGGCCAGAAGACTGGATGCGGACTTCTGTCCAGTGTGCGAGCGCTGCCGTGAAGGCCTGTGCGAATCCACGGGGAGGGCGGCTTGATGGAGATCGCGCCTGGCCAGTGGATGGCTGAACAGCAGCAGGCAGGGCGCCGGCTGTGCCTGGTTCTACAGGGTGAAAGCGATGCGCGTGGGGTACTGCTGGCGACACGCACGGTCGCTGAGTATCGCTGCCTCTATGGTGAAACCGTCGCATCGGAAATGGCAGCGGATGGGCCGATGCTCCTGTTGCTCGACCATGTCAGCGAGCCCGCATTGGTGGGTTTGCTGCAAAACCCCCAGCGTAATTGGGGCTGGTTGGGCAGCCTGCCTGGTGATGATTTATCGGGTGTTACCCGGCACTGGCGCGACAGGTTGGTGGTGGGAACGGCGGGCAGTCAGGCGCTGTACCGCTTCCACGATAACCGCACCTTGGCGCGGGCCTTGGTTCACCTGCCTGCTCGGGACTGGCCTGTTTTTCTCGGGCCGCTGATCGGCGTGTGTTACTGGCAGGGTGAGCGTTGGAGTTGTGTCGATAACCCGGCTCCGGGGGCGTATCCGGTACCCGATCCTGCGCCGTGGCTGGAGGTGCCGAATCCCCAGGCGGGAGTGATTCTGCAAGCCAATATCCTGCGTTACCTGCTGGCCGAGTACAGCGAGGCGTTGAGCGCACTGGTTGAATTTCAAGACCCGAGAATATGGTTGGCGCAGGTGCTGGAGCAAGCGCGGGCCTGGCAATGGGACAGGCCGGAACAGCTGGAGTTTTTGGTGGTGCGGCGCTTGGTGGAGGCCACTGGGGACGTGCTTGTTCGATGGCAACCGATGCAGGGGGAAGTGGCAGAGGATCATTTTCAGCGGGTGGTTGGGGAGTGGCGTCGGGTGGAGCGGGAGCAGCAGGATGCGTAGGGGATTTATGTCGGGCGTGTGGCGAGGGGTATTCGTTTGCAGTGTGCTGGGTGTTTCCGGTTGTGTGATGAAGCCTGCTGATAGTTTCACTTTGGAGGTCGATTTGCCGGCGAATTACAGACTCAGAGGCGATGCAACTTACGTCCCCGGAACAGGTGAGACTTGCACTTTACGATGGCGTCCAGGTGATCTGCCAGAGATCAAGATATTCGACGCTCTTGAGAAGTCGGTGGCGAATCGGGCGAGCTTCGAGTTGCCTCTGACGGAGACGGTGAACGGGTGTCCGTTAGTGCTGCGTTACATGACGTTTGATGTCTATGCGAAGTCGGCTGAGCACTTGTCGGACAGTGGGGGGGATTTTGCGTTTATCGGTGTGCATGATTGGGTTGAACCCCATATGTCTCGAATGCCGGGGGAAGGTACCTTGGAGGTGCCGGGGGCCTGTCAGTGGTTACTCAGGCCGGCAGGGCCAACGCAGGCGACTGATAACGTATTTCAATGCAACCTGGTGGATGCAAGAGGACTGCCGCCAACGACAGCAACGGGTGGTCGTGTGCAGCGTGATGAGTTGAACGGCAAAACGGTGAGGCTCGTGTTTGGGGAAATCTGATGGGGAGCGTACTTATCTTTAACTTTTACTGAATAAGGATATTCAGCGATGGCGCTTACAGAATGGAAACAACCCTTTTTCAGCGGGAAAATGCCGGCTTGTGCAGTGCGTGGATGTTGGCTGAGTTTTTGTCTTGTGGACGAATCAGGTGACGGAAACGCTTATGGGGGTCTTGCGTACAAGGTTTTTGACAGCACAGGTCAACAATATGCAGGTCGTTTGGATGGAAACGGTTTCGCAAAGTTGGACAACCCATATCGAGGGCCTGTGGTTCTGATCTTCGATGCGCCATATGAAATGAGCGGGGATTACTACGCAACGTTGCAAACGCGTGGTTGTTATCCACTGCCTATCACCGAGCTTCAGGTACGAGCCGAACAGACGCGGTTTTCACGTGTAGACGGGGAGCGCGTCGAGCGAAACCCGGCAGGGCGGGAAACAGGCAAATTCTATCAAGTCGAGGTCAGTGACTTGGTCTTGCACACTGCTCATTTGCCTCCCTTGGCGCCCAGAACCCATCGACCACCGCGGCATGCGCTCCGCATGCTGGCTGAACTTGGGTTTGGCCCCCCTCAGCCCAAGCTGACAGGGCTGGTTTTATTTCCTGACCTGCACACTGTGCTGGAGGTAAGGCCGCTGCGTGCGTTACGCCCGTTGTTGTCGATTGAAGACCAGTTCTGTGCCTTGAACCTTTATCAGTTGGCGCTTATGGCTACCTTGAGTTATTGCGATTTTGGGCAGGAACCATCGACTCCGCCGATGGACCAGGTCAGCTTTCCCATAGAGCCCAGTGTGGGCAATTTTTTTTCCGAACAACTGTCGGGCTATCAGGAGGCTTGGAAGTTCGATTCCGACCAGGTGGAACACTTTTATCCCGTGTATGAAGACGTGCCGTACTCGCAACGATTCGAGGTGTTGCCTTTTGATCCTGAGTTGTATGAGCAAAATCGATCGGAGCAAGGAGAGTCCCCGGCCCACCCAGCGAAGCTGCATTTTTTTGATGACGAGGAGAATGGCACTGATACTCAGGCGTTTATCAGCCATCACGACCATGTGATCCTGATCGCAGTGCGGGGCACTGCAAGCCGTTCCGATGGGCTGAGGGATGCCAATGCTCACCAGGTCGCTTTTGTCGAGGGTGTTGGTAAGGTTCATGAGGGCTTTTATGGCGCGTATCGGGCGATGCGTGATTTTGCGCTGCATTACCTCGACCGGTTCTACATAGGCCAGCGCATCATAATTTGTGGCCATAGTCTCGGCGGCGCCATAGCACTGCTGCTGGCAGAGTCTCTTAGGCGAATTCCAGGTTACGACCGCAACATCCTTCTTTACACCTATGGCGCTCCCCGCGCTGCCGACTCTGAGTTCACTGACGGTGCTTCATCTTTGGTGCATCACCGCATCGTCAATCATAACGACCCGGTACCCAGCGTCCCGGCACCCTGGATGAACACAACTGCCAAACTCTGGATTCCCGGGCTTGTTACCCTGTTCAGCAATCCTGCACCTGCTGGCCTGCTGTTCGCACTTGGGTTGGTGCGGGTGGGCGGGAACGCCTATCAGCATCACGGCTCCCAGCAGCATTTCATGCCGATTGCCTTGCCCGACGGCACACAGTCTTCAATATTGTGGAACCCCGGGTGTGAGTCGATCGAAGAAGCTGCATGCAATCGCGCGATTCAACTCAGCGGTGATATGCCGGACCGGGCCAACCTGATCAAGCAGCTAGTCCAATACAAGCAGCACTTTATGACCGCAAGCTACATCCCGGCAGCCTGGGCGACGTTACGCCGCTGGCAGCAAACCGTGGACGCCGACGGAACACTGGTGACTGCGAGTGAATTTGAGCTGATCGAAAAAGCGCTGATCAGCATGCGGCAACAACTGCGGGAGAAAAAACGAGAACTGGACCGCTATCGACCGACCAATCAGCGTGGTTATGAAGATATCCAGGCCTTGAGCATCGAAGCTGATCGTCTGCAAAGTAGTCGCGACCGCCTGGCAACCCTCCGCTGGCGCCGCCTCCAGGCCCGCGACGTCTACGGCAGCCACGCTTCATCCCCATCCCTGCAATCCAGCCTGAAACGCTGGTTCGCTCACCCGCAAAATCGCGTACTCACCCAAGTGGCGAGCATCCCGCCACAATCGGATGATGGCTGGGGAAAGCCACAAACCCTCGATATAGATTCAATCGTATGAGCCTACAAAAACTCCACCTGCGCCGGCCGGCGTTTCATCAACACTTTGCCCGCGCGAATCGAATACAACGGCAAGCCCTGGCTGCGAATCACTTCATAGTCGCTGTCTGCAGACAGGATCAACAGGTTCGCCGGGCGTCCCGGTTCCAGGCCATAACGATCCCCCAGAGCCATCGCCCGGGCGCTGTTGTCGGTGACCAGGTCGAGGGCACTTTGCAGGTTGCGGTAGCCAAGCATGTGGCAGATATGCAACCCGGCTTCCAGCACCCGCAAAATGTTGCCGTTACCCAAGGGATACCAAGGGTCGACGATGGAGTCCTGGCCGAAGCAGACGTTCATGCCAGCCTCCAGCAGTTCGTTGACCCGGGTCACGCCGCGGCGTTTGGGGAAAGTGTCGAAGCGGCCCTGCAAGTGGATGCTTTCGGTAGGGCAGGAGACAAAGCTGATGCCCGAATGCCCCAGCAGGCGGAAGAGTTTGGCGCAGTAAGCATTGTCGTAGGAGCCCATGGCCGTGGTGTGGCTGGCAGTCACGCGGGCGCCCATGTCACGGCTGCGGGCTTCTTCGGCCAGCACTTCAAGAAAGCGCGAGTGTGGGTCGTCGGTTTCGTCGCAATGCACATCGACCAGGCAACCGGTGCGTTCGGCCAGGTCCATCAGGAACTTCACCGAACTCACCCCTTGGTCACGGGTGTATTCAAAGTGCGGGATGCCGCCGATCACGTCGGCGCCCAGGCGAATGGCCTCTTCCATCAGCTCGCGGCCATTGCGGTAGGACTCGATGCCTTCCTGGGGGAACGCGACGATTTGCAGGTCGATCAGGTGGCCGCTTTCCTCGCGTACTTCAAGCATGGCCTTGAGCGCGGTGAGGTCCGGGTCGGTGACGTCGACATGGGTGCGCACATGCTGGATGCCATGGGCGGCCAGGGTCTGGATGGTTTTTTTGGAGCGGGTCTTGGTGTCTTCCAGGGTGATGGTGGCCTTGCGCTCGCCCCAGCACTCGATGCCTTCAAACAGGGTGCCGCTCATGTTCCAGCGCGGCTCGCCGGCGGTCAGGGTGGCATCGAGGTGAATGTGCGGCTCGACGAAAGGCGGGACCACCAGGTTGCCGGCGGCGTCCAGGTCGTCGGGGCCTACCAAAGGGGCCGCGCCTTGTTGGGTGATGCTGGCGATCCGGCCGTGTTCCAGGTGCAGATCATGCAGGCCTTCACGGTTGCGCAGGCGGGCGTTGATGATGTGCATGGGCAAGTTCCTCTTGGCAAAAAACAGTCAGGCAGACAGCCGCCAGATCATCAGCGCGATGCCGATGTCCAGGCGGTCATAAGCATTGTCCAGCGTCAGCCCGCACAGGGCTTCGATACGCTGGACGCGGTGCGTCAGGGTGTTGCGGTGAACCGCCAGCCGTTGGGCTGCGGCCACAAGGTTACCATTCTCGTGGAACCAGGCCTCCAGGGTCGGCATCAGGCTTGGGCCATGGTGCAGGTCGTGGCGCAGCAGCGGCCCCAGGCGTTCGTTGAGGAACTGATCGAGCAGGGCGCGATCACGTACGCCACTGAGCAGCTTGAGCACGCCCAACTCATCGTAGACACACAGCCCGGCGCGTTCACTGAACCGTCGCGCAGCGGCCAATGCCTGGCGCGCCTCATCCAGGGCCTGGGCCAGGCGCGCGGGTGGGTGCGCGGCAGCACTCAGGCCGATAAACAGTTTCAACGGTGCCAGGCGCAGATTCAGTGCCTTCAACCAACCCGCCAACAACTGACGGTTGGCCAATGCCGCACCCGCGTCTATCGCAGGCAGCAGCAACGTCCATTGTCCGGCACGCCCCAGCACGGGCAGGAGCGACGGATGCTGCGCAGCAAACTGGCGCAGACGGCGGGTAATCGCATCGTGTTGTCGGGCAAGCTGCGTCTCGACCACTGGCGCCTCACCCTGGGCAAACAGCGCGTCGCTGCCGTCCAGTTGCAACTGGACGAGTTGCCAATGGCCGGCCAGCGGCATGTCCAACTGCGCAGCGCGGTGCAGCAGCAAATCCAGGGATTGGTAATCACCGGCCAGCAGGCGCTCCAGCACATCGTGTCGCGAGCGCCCCAACTGCTGCGACTGGATCAACGCCGAACCGATGGCCTGGGTCACCAGTACCATCTTCAACGAGTAAGGCTGTTCGATCAGCGGCATGCCCGCCGCTTGCGCCGCTTCCAGCAAACGCTGGGGAATCGCCTGGATATAGTCCGGCCCCGTGAGGATCACCAGGCCGGCGACCTGGCGCTGACAGGCTTCGTCCAGCAGCACCAACAGATTGGCCTCGTCCCGTGGGTGATTGATACCGGTGACGAACACCAGTTCGCCCCCCAGCACCCATTCGGCAATGCCGCTGTTTTCTGCGACATAGGGCCAGCGCACCGTGTTCTCCAGGCCGGCTTCCCCGGCCCGCAGGCACATCGATTCAAGGCCGGGCAAGGCCAGCACATCGGCGACTGTCAGGCTCATGCCTGGACGTCAGCCAAAGGTGCCCGCACCCGCAATACGCTGGTCAGCACGATGTAGGTCAGGGACGCCGCCACGATCCCCACCAATGGCGCCACCCAGGGTGAATGAAAGGCCAGCACCGTACCCACGGCATAGGCGATCAGCCCTGGCCAGTTGAAGGCCGGCAGGCGTGTATCGGCCAGGCGCGGATAGTGGCCGCGATAGCGATAGAAGAAATCCGCCATGATCACCCCGCCAATCGGTGGGATCACCGTGCCCAGCAGGATCAGGTAGGGCACCAGCATGTCGTACATGCCCAGCAACGCCAGCAGGGTGCCGATCACCGCACCGGCCAGGGTCACCGTTTTGCGGCGCTTGGTGCGCAGCAGGTTGCAGCCGGCGACGGCGAAGTTGTAGATGGTGTTGTCCTGGGTGCTCCAGATATTCAGCAACAGCATCGCCATGGCCGCCATGGCGAAGCCTTGCAGCAGCAACACTTCGACCACGTCGGGCTGCTGGTAGACGATGGCGCCATAGGCACCGATCAACACCATCAAGCCGTTGCCGATAAAGAAGCCGATCAGGCTGGCCAGCACCGCGACCCTGGCCGAGCGTGAGAACCGCGTCCAGTTGGTAGCCTGGGTCGCGCCGCTGACAAAGGTGCCGAACACCAGCGTGATAGCCGTGGACATGTCCAGCTCACCGGTCGGCACCACCGCCAGCAGTCCATCGAGCCCGCCGACCTTGACGGTGGCGACCCACATCGACAGAAACAACAAAATACCCATGGCCGGCACGGCGATGTAGGACAGAATCTCCAACCCGCGATAGCCCACGTAGGCCGTCGCGCAGAACACCATGCCAAACAGCACCATCAGCCCGAGTACGCTGCCCTGGCTCAACTCGAAATACTTGCCCAGTACTACGGCTGCGGTGGCGGTGCCCCAGGCGTACCAGCCGATCTGGGTAAAACCGAGAATCAAGTCGCTGAGTTTGCTGCCCACTTCACCGAAGCAGAAGCGCCCCATCAGCACCGAGTTCAAACCGCTCTTGAACGCGATGTAACCCAGGCCTGCGGCGTAGATACCCAACAGCAGGTTACCCAGGGCCACGACGCCGAGCATCTGGGTAAAGCTGAAGGCCACCCCCAGCTTGCCGCCGGCGAACATGGTCGCGGTAAAAAAGGTAAAGCCCAGCAGCACCATGGCGGTGGAGGCCAGGCCTTTGCGGGCATGCATGGGCACCTCGCTGAGAGGGTAGTCATTGCCCGGTTCGTTCTGCGTCATGTGCCGTTCTCCCTGAATGAGTGACGCAGGCCTATTGCACCCGTCGTGCCAAGTGCGAGGCAGTGACGGGCGCACGGTCAGGACTGTGCAGGTTGCACAGTATTTATAGCCAAACAGGGGAAACACGCAGGCGGGATTGGTCTTTCTGCCCACTCAGGCGCGAAAGCGGTGCAGGGTGATACAAATTGGATCACCCGTGATTCAATCGAACAGGGTGTGAGTGGTCTGCCCGCGATGAAAGGCAAAAGCGGCCTCAAGGTCGCTTTCAATGGTGCGGCCACGGGACAGCGGCGGCAGATCGTCCAGGCTGAAGAAGCCAACTTCGGTGGTTTCGAAACCGGCCGCCGGCGCCAGTTGATCAACCCGTTCGCACAGAAAGTAGAGTTTGTAGAAGTCCCGGATATCCGGCCGGTACAAGCCTTTGGCCTTGTGGGTGACGCTGTACAGCGCCTTGGCCGTGACCGTCAGCCCGGCCTCTTCGCGAATTTCCTTGACGATGTTTTCAGCCGCCGACAAACCAATATCCGCATAACCGCCGGGCAATGCCCAGCAGCCATCCGTGAGCTCGCGGACCAACAGGATCCGGTCACCGTCAATCACTGCGCCCCGCACATCAATCATGGGCGTCGAATAACGTTTGGCAAAATCCGGCACCAGCCCGGTGATGCGCTCCAGCGGTACTTCGCCCAATTGCGCCAGCATGCTGTGGGCAATCTGGGCGATTTCCTCAAGGCGCTCGCGCTCGAAGTCATCGGTGCAGAAGTGCAGCCCCGTGGAGGCCAATGCTTGCAGGCGCTTGGCCTGGGCCAGCCAGGTGTTTTCCATGGGAGCTCCTTCAGTGCGAGGCGGTGAGGTCTTTTTGCATGTAGACCCGACGCAAGCCGTTTTCCTCGGCCCGGTGGGTTTCCACATAGCCTTTGCGGGTGTACAGCGCGATATTTTCGGTCATCGCTTCATTGGTGTAGAGACGGATGGAGCCATGCCTGGCCTGGCCTTCCGCGAAGCCCAGCAACAGGCGCCCGTAACCCAAGCCCTGGGCACCGGGGTCGACGGCCAGGTTATCCAGCAGCAGGTACTCATCGTGATGAATCAGTACGACAAAGCCGTGGACCTGGCCCGCACTCTCCAGCACATGCACCCGTTCTGCAGCGACCTGCTGGCGATAGTCATCCAGCATCGGCCCTGGCTTGCGCCCGATTCGCTGGATGTAAGGGGAGTAGGCGGCGTGGACGATCGCTTCAATAGCGGCGATATCGTCGACGGTAGCGGGGCGGATATGGGTTGGCATCGCAGCGCTTCCTGTACAAGAGGCCACGACTGTAAGGGAGTCACCGGCATAAAAAAACCACCGCAAGGGTGGTTTTTTACATCGCCGGCTTATTCGCCGCGATAGATGCAGCCGCTGGTGCAGGTCTCATGGATGCGAATCGCGCTGAGTTCCGGCAACAGCGGTTTCAGTTCATTCCAGATCCACTTGGCCAGCACTTCGCTGGTGGGGTTTTCGAGGCCCGGGATGTCGTTGAGGTAGTTGTGGTCGAGGCGTTCGTAGAGCGGCTTGAAAATCGCCTTGATCTCCGAGAAGTCACGGATCCAGCCGGTGTGCGGGTCGAGGTCGCCGCTGAGGTGGATCGCCACCTTGAACGAATGGCCATGCAGGCGCCCGCATTTGTGGCCTTCCGGAACGTGGGGCAGGCGGTGGGCGGACTCGAAGGTAAACTCTTTGAAGATTTCCACAGGGTTTTTCAGCTCGGTGAGGTGTCTGGCAGGCGGCGAGTTTAACAGTTTGTCGCGGCCGCGCGCATACCGCGTAGCAGCTGTCGAGCCATGGCGAGGCTGCGTTTGCGATTTGTCTGGCAAACCGAGGTGCTGCCGACGCAGCCTCGCTTGGGCTCGACAGCTGCTACGGAGAGGGCGCTAGAGAGCCAGCAGGCGTTCGCCCAATTGGCCATTGTCGGCCAGTTGCAGAAACTCATCCCCCAGCCGCTGGCTTTCGCTCATTGCGGTTTGCCAGTACTTGTTGCGGCCCGGGTCATCCCCCATGAAGCGCTTGAAGTCACTGCGGTCCGGCAGTTTGCCGTGGGGCAGTCGCGCCAGGTATTCCTTCGACGGCGCCAGCAGCAGGACATCCTGCAAACCCTGTTGATTGGCGCGGCGCCACGGCAAGCCCTTGTCGAACCAGCCGGGAATGACCCGGTCGGTGAAGTGCGGGTACAGCACGATGTCATCGCCGTGGTAGGGCAGGTCGAGGTGATAGTCCAGCAGGCCGCCATCGCGGTAAGTGCCTTGGCCCGCACCCGGCAGGTCGCGTACGCCTTGCATCACCATGGGGATCGAGCCCGACGCCAGCAAGGCCTGGCGCAGGTTGCCCAGTTCCAGATCAAGGAAGCGCGACGGGAAATCCTTGAGCGCATGCAGCGGTGGCGGCTGGCGTGGGTCGTGGACGATCAGCCGTTCGAAGTGCCGGGACAACCGCGCGCGGCCCCTCAGGTTGTCGGCGATCACCGAGGACAACCCCAAACCAAGCCGACCGCGATGATCGTCGGCGAGCAGGCCATGGCTTTTGACCACCATGATGTTCAGCCGGTAGTGCGGGTTGTCGAGCACGCGGGCATCGCGGCCGGCCAGCAAGTCATCGAGCATGCGCACGCAGCTCTGGCTGACTTCGGCCATGGTCACACCTTTGGCAAAGCTTTGTGCGTTGTACAGCCGGCCCAGGTCGAGCAGGCCTTGCACCGGGTCGGGCAGGCACGCACTGGCAAACCGCCAGGAGCCTATCGAGGCGCCGATCAGCGCACGCTCGCGGGGCGCCCGGGGCAGCCAGTCACCAAACAGCGCCAGGTCCAGACCCTGGATGCCCAGCGCCTTGGGCCCGCCGGCAGCGCCGGGAAGGATGCCGACGTCCGCAGGCGCAAGCCCCTGCTCACGAATGCGTGCAAAAGCGCGTTTACCGGCCTTGAGGGTCAAGGCGGGGAACTTCATATGGATAGCAGTCATACCGGTCTCATTTACCGCGAGCAGGGCAGTATAGAAAATCTTGCCCGGTTGCAGGCAAAGGTCTCGCAGAGAATTGCCATGGTGGCAATTCAGTTTCAGTTAAGTTGGATCCAGTACCGTGAGCCCCGTAGGCAAAATATCCCGAAACGGAGACTCACCATGAAAACCCTCACAGCCTTGATCGCCAGCAGTATCATCGCCCTCACCGCAGGCGTCGCCCAGGCTCGCGACCTGGGGCCGGACGAAGCACTGAAGTTGCGCGACGCTGGTACCATTGTGTCTTTCGAGAAGCTCAACGCCACGGCGTTGGCCAAACATCCCGGCGCCACCGTGCATGAAACCGAGCTTGAAGAGGAATACGGCAAGTACCTTTATCAGGTTGAACTGCGCGACGCCCAGGGCGTCGAGTGGGACCTGGAATTGGACGCTGTCACCGGCGCCGTCCTCAAGGATCATCAGGACACGTAATGAAGGTAAATCTACGCACCAGCGTTCAAGTGGCGCTGGTGCTCCTGGCATTTTGCTCAGGCCTGGCCGCTCGTGACCTGGGCCAGGACGAGGCGCTGCGCCTGCGCCAGGAGGGTGTGATCGCGCCGCTTGAGCATCTGCTGGGCCCGGCTTTCGAGCGCTACCCGGGCGCCAAGCTGCTGGACGCCGAGCTTGAAGAGCACAAGGATCGCCCTGTGCGCTATATCTATGAAATCGAACTATTGACGGTGGAAGGCGTAGTGCGCGAGATCGAACTCGATGCCAACACCGGTCAACTGCTCAAAGACAAGGAAGACGACTGATGCGCCTGCTGCTGGTGGAAGACCACGTACCCCTGGCCGATGAGTTGATGGCCGGGCTCAATCGCCAGGGCTATGCCGTCGACTGGCTGGCGGACGGGCGCGATGCGGTGTATCAGGGGCGCAGCGAACCCTACGACCTGATCATCCTTGACCTCGGCCTGCCGGGTTTGCCCGGGCTTGAGGTGTTGACGCAATGGCGTGCCGCCGGCCTGGCCACGCCGGTGCTGATCCTCACTGCCCGCGACTCCTGGGCCGATCGCATCGAAGGGCTCAAGGCCGGGGCCGACGACTACCTCAGCAAACCGTTCCATCCCGAAGAGCTGCACCTGCGTATCCAGGCCTTGCTGCGTCGTTCCCATGGCCACGCCAATCAGCCCACCTTGCAGGCTGCCGGCTTGCACCTGGATGAGGGTCGCCAGTGTGTGATGCGTGATGGCGAGGAGATCCAGCTGACCGCGGCCGAGTTTCGGCTGCTGCGTTACTTCATGCTGCACCCCGAGCAAATCCTTTCAAAAAGTCACCTGGCCGAACATTTGTACGATGGCGAGACCGAGCGTGACTCCAATGTGTTGGAGGTCCACGTCAACCACCTGCGCCGCAAGTTGGGCCGCAGCGTGATCGAGACCCGGCGCGGCCAGGGTTATCGGTTTGGCGCCAGCCCGGCATGAAGTCGATCCAGCGGCGCCTGAGCCTGGGGCTGATCAGTGTGATGGTGATCGTCGGCCTGGTGCTGGCGCAGACCAGCCTGTGGCTGTTCGAAATGGGCCTGCAACGTTACTTGGAGTCCGGCTTGCGCAACGACAGCGAGAACCTGCTGGTGGCGCTGGTGCGCGGGCCGGCGGGTGTGCAACTGGATGAGCAGCGGTTGTCTCCTGCGTACCAGCGTCCGTTTTCCGGGCACTATTTCCGTATCGATTTTGCCGACACCCATTGGCGTTCCCGCTCGCTGTGGGACCAGGAACTGCCGCAGTTGCCCCACGCCGGGCTGAAGGGCAACCTGCAGTTGGGGCCGGAAGGCCAGCAGTTGCTGGTACTGCGTTCGGACTACAAACGGTTTGGCCAGTCGATTTCCATCAGCGTGGCCCAGGACTACACACCCGTCAGAGAAAGCTTTCGGCTGATGCGCCAGATCGGCCTGGTGCTGGGGCTGGCGGCGCTGTTGCTGATCCTGATTCTGCAACGGGTCACCGTGCGCCGCGCCTTGCGCCCGCTGGAGACCGCGCGCAACCAGATCGCCCAACTGCAGCAGGGCCAGCGCTCGCAACTGGACACCCAGGTGCCGGTGGAGCTGGAGCCGCTGGTGGCGCAGATCAACCATCTGCTGGCCCACACCGAAGACAGCCTCAAGCGCTCGCGCAATGCCCTGGGCAATCTCGGCCATGCCTTGAAAACCCCGTTGGCGGTGTTGTTGAGCGTGGCATCCAGTGAACAGCTCAAGGACCATCCGCAACTGAGCAAGCTGCTGCGGGAACAGTTGGAGCAGGTGCAGCAACGGCTTAATCGTGAACTCAATCGTGCCCGCCTGGCCGGAGAGACACTGCCGGGTGCCTTGTTCGATTGCGACGGCGAATTACCGGGGTTGCTTGCGACCCTGAACATGATCCATGGCGAACACCTGGATTTGAGTTACCGCGTGCCGCCCGGTTTGCAATTGCCGTGGGACCGCGAAGACCTGCTGGAACTGTTGGGCAACCTGCTGGACAACGCGTGCAAATGGGCGGATGCGGAGATTGTGTTGAGCATCGGCGAAACCCCGGAAGGCTTTCGGTTGGCTGTCGAAGATGACGGGCCGGGGATTCCCGAGAGCCAGCGTGATCAGGTGTTCAGCCGAGGCACGCGGTTGGATGAGCAGACTGACGGGCATGGTCTGGGGCTGGGGATCGTGCGGGATATTGTCGAGGTGTGGGGCGGGGTGCTTCTGTTGCAGGAGAGCGAGCTGGGCGGGTTAAAGGTCATCATCGACCTGCCACGCCGCCATTGAAAACAAACCGTAGCAGCTGTCGAGCCTCGCCAAGGCTCGACAGCTGCTACGAGATACTCGGGCTGATTGCCGGAGTATCCCGCAACTCATCAAACCCTGAACTGATCCATCAGGCCCTGCTGCTGATTCGCCAGGCTGTTCAACGCCTGGCTGACCCGCGCCGATTCATTCGCCTGTTCGGACAACGACTCCGTCACATCCCGAATCGTCGCCACGTTGTTGTTGATCTCCTCGGCCACCGCACTTTGCTCTTCGGCGGCGCTGGCGATCTGCAGGTTCATGTCGCTGATTACCGTTACCGCATCGCCGATCTGGCGCAAGGCGGTCACGGCCTGGCCCACTTGTTCGACGCTGCCCTGGGCCTGGCGATGGCTGTTGCTCATGGAACCGACCACCTCCTGGGTACCGCTTTGCAATTGCTCGATCACCAGGCGGGTTTCTTCTACCGACTCCTGGGTACGTCGGGCCAGGTTGCGCACTTCATCGGCGACCACCGCAAAACCGCGACCGGCTTCACCCGCACGGGCAGCTTCGATGGCGGCGTTCAGTGCCAGCAGGTTGGTCTGCTCGGCGATCGCACGGATCACTTCCAGTACCGAACCGATCTTCTCGCTGTTGGCCGCCAGTCCTTCAACCTGGGTCATCGCGGTGCTCATATCCGCCGCCAGGTGGCCGATGCTGGTGGTGGTGCGGTCGATCACGGTCAAACCTTCACGCGTCGCCTGATCGGCATCGCGGGCAGCCTGGGCGGCTTGCGCGGCACTGCGGGCGACGTCCTGGGCGGTGGCGCTCATCTCGTGGGAGGCGGTGGCCACCTGGTCGACCTGACGGTATTGCTGCTCCATGCCGGCACTGGTTTCAGTGGCGATGGCGGCCGACTGGTCGGCGGTGCCACGGGCGTCCTGCACTGAGCGTTTGACCTGGGCAATGATCGGCTGCAGCTTGTCGAGGAAGCGGTTGAACCAGCCGGCCAATTCGCCGAGTTCGTCGTGTTTGTCGTAGGCCAGGCGGCGGGTCAGGTCACCTTCGCCACTGGCAATGTCTTCCAGCATGCGTGCCACGCCGAGGATCGGCCGGGTCACGCTGCGGGCCATCAGCCACACCAGCAACAGGCCGACGATTGCTGCCAGCAGGCCCAGGCTCAGTTCCAGCAGGGTGCCCTTGGCGTTATCGGCGTCCAGTTTGGACTTCAGGGCTTCAGCCGGAGCCACCAGGACTTTTTCCGGAACATCCAGCAACACGCCCCACGGCTTGCCATCGGGGATCGGCTGGAACGGCGCGAGCACCTTGAGTTGGTGGTCGGTGCGCACGCTGCGGGTCTGGGTGCTGGTGGAAAGCGAACTGATCAATTGCGCGCCGTTGGCGGTGTCGACGGCATCCAGGCGCTGGCTGAGTTTGCCGGCGTCCGGACTGTAGCCGGCCAGCAGGCCCACCGGGCTGATGATGCTGACGCTGGTCTGGCCGTCGTAGAGTTTCTGGCTGGCGCCCTGGCTGACGGCTTGCAGGCTGTTGAGGTTGATGTCCACCGACAGCGAGGCGATGACTTTGCCGTTGACCATCAGCGGGAAGACGATGCTGGTCATCAGCACCTTTTGCCCATCGATCACATAGAAGTACGGCTCGATCACGCAGGGCTTGAGTGTGGTGCGCGGGCAGGTGAACCAGGCGTTGGCTTTTTCGCCGCTGGGTCCGACGCTGGTGTCGGACATGTCGCTTTCGGGCAGCGACATTGAAGTCAGCTTGCCCGCAGTCGGCTGGGACCAGTACAGCGCAAAGCGGCCCTTGTCGTTGCTGCCCAGCTCTTGCTGGTTGGCGAACAGTTCGTCCTTGCCATCCAGTGCGTTGGCCTCGAATACCAGGGACAGGCCCAGCAGGTCAGGGTTGGCCTGCAGCGCAGCCTTGACCTGGCGGGTCAGGTCTTCGCGCAGGTCGAAGGCATCCAGGAAGCGTTTCTCGGCCTGTTCGCGCAGGAACAACACCTGCCGGGAAAAACCGTGGCCGTATTGATAGGCGTCCATGAACTGCTGGCGAATGCCCAAGGCCTGGACCTCACCCTGGGCTTCGATGCGCGCCTGGGCGGCTTCGTCGAGCATTTCCATACTGGAAGCCTTGACCAGGTCGGAGCTCTGCGCCATGCGGTACAGCGAGAGACCTACCAGCAAGGTCACGATGCCCAGCAGGCAAAGACCGGCCAGCAGGGTAATTTTCCATTGAATGGACAGCTGTCTGAGCGACATGGAGCCTTCCTTAACCTTTCGATACGACAGAGACGATCTGCCTGTATCGGCCGCTCGGAAATTTTCTTTATTCAAACGATCAATTTAAAGCTGTTTGTGTGGCGAGGGGGCTTGTCCCCCGTTGGGCTGCTTAGCGGCCCCAAGAAAAGCGGGAGCGCTGCGCACTCCAACGGGGGACAAGCCCCCTCGCCACAGACAAATCCCCTAACCACTGACAAACCTTCTCCCCACTTTTTTGACAAGGCAGGCCGGGTGCTGCAAAGTGCGCGCCCTCTAATAAAACTCCCTTAAAACCTGGTTTGCGGCAGCCGTTCCCGACAGCAGCCCGGGCAGGTGCGTGCTGTTTTCATGTTTTCTGTCTTGAGGTAACGATGATTAATGCAGTAATCGCCGCGGTCGGCACCATGCTGGTGCTCAGCTTGTCCCGCGTGCATGTGGTGATCGCGATCATTGTCGGCGCCCTGGTGGGTGGCCTGACCGGCGGCCTGGGTATCGACGCGACGCTCAAGGCGTTCAACAGCGGCCTGGGTGGCGGTGCGACGGTGGCGTTGTCCTACGCGCTGCTCGGCGCGTTCGCCGTGGCGATTGCCAAATCCGGCCTGGCTCATGCGCTGGCCGATAAAGCCCTGCTGCTGGTGGATCGCCAGGAAGCCACGGGCGGCAGTCACGTCAAATGGCTGCTGATCGGTCTGCTCTGGGTGGTGGCCATCGCCTCGCAGAACATCCTGCCGATCCACATCGCGTTTATCCCGCTGCTGGTACCGCCGCTTTTATACGTGCTGACCAAACTGCAGCTGGACCGCCGTCTCATCGCCTGCGTCATGACCTTCGGCCTGATCACGCCCTACATGTTTCTGCCGGTGGGCTTCGGCAACATCTTCCTGAATCAGATCCTGCTGGCCAACGTGGCCAAGAGCGGTGTCGACATCAGCCAGGTCAATGTCACCCATGCCATGGGCCTCCCAGCGCTGGGCATGGTGGTCGGTTTGCTGGTGGCGGTGTTTGTCAGCTACCGCAAGAAGCGTGTGTACGACCTGGAGAAGATCGAGCGAGTCGAGCAGGTGGCGGTGCACTACAACCCGCTGACCCTGCTGGTGGCCGGCCTGGCGATTGCGGCGGCGTTCATTATCCAGCTGTGGCTGGACTCGATGATCATTGGCGCCCTGGCCGGGTTCCTGATCTTTTCGGTGTCGGGCATCGTGCGCTGGCGCGACACCGATGACCTGTTCACCGAAGGCATGAAGATGATGGCGATGATCGGCTTCATCATGATCGCCTCGTCAGGCTTTGCCGAAGTGCTCAAGGCCACCGGTGAAGTGCAGACACTCGTGCAAGCCTCCGCGGCGTTTATCGGCCATAGCCGCGGTGTGGGCGCGCTGCTGATGCTGCTGGTGGGCTTGCTGGTGACCATGGGCATCGGCTCGTCGTTTTCCACGGTGCCGATCCTGGCGGCGATCTTTGTGCCGCTGTGCGTGCAGCTGGGCTTCAGCCCGCTGGCGATCGTGTGCATCGTCGGCACGGCCGGGGCATTGGGTGATGCCGGCTCGCCTGCGTCGGACTCCACCCTGGGCCCGACTTCCGGTTTGAACATCGATGGCCAGCACCACCATATCTGGGACACCGTGGTGCCGACCTTCCTGCACTACAACATTCCGCTGCTGGCGTTTGGCTGGTTTGCCGCGATGACGCTCTGACGGGATTGTCCTACAGATTTATTGTAACTAGCCGTTAACCTCTTGAGTTGTCCCTCAAGAGAGAAGAGCCATGCGTCTGAGTCTAAAGGCCAAAGTACTGTCCCTTGCTGTCCTGCCCGTGTTGTTGTTTGCCGTGATCATCAGCCTGACCACGGTGTGGATCCTTCGGGAGCAGGCCCGCAACGAGGTCGAAGAAACCCGTCAGAACCTGCTCAACGACGCCAAGACCACCTTGCGCGGCTACGTCGAGGTGGCGATGACCACCATCAAGCCGCTGTACGACGCTGCCACCCAAGGCGATACGGCCGCACGGGCGCAAGTGGTCAAGCTGCTGTCCAACATCAGCTATGGCAAGGACGGTTATTTCTTCGGCTACGACTCCGAGACCATTCGCCTGTTCAAGGGCAACAGCCCGGACGGCGTCGGCAAAAGCTTCAAGGACAACCGCGACCCGAACGGCGTCTACGTCAACCGCGACCTGGTGAAAGTCGGCAAGGACGGCACCCACTACCTGCAATACAGCTCGACGCAGCCCGGCCAGACCGAGCTGGTGCCCAAGCTTGGCTACACCGAATACTTGCCCAAGTGGGACATGGTGATCGGTACCTCGGTGAACCTGGATGGCATCGACGCCCAGGTTGCCGAGGTTCAGGCCAAGGTGGAGAAACGCATGGAAGGCGTGGTGCTGAGCATCATCGGCATTGCCGTGGTGGTGCTGTTGGTGATTGCCGCCGTGGGCATGCTGGTGGCCAATACCATCCTGCGGCCGTTGCACCTGATGAAGATCAACCTCGACGACATCGCCGCCGGTGAGGGTGACCTGACCCGCCGCCTGGCCATCACCAGCCAGGACGAGCTTGGCGAACTGGCAGGCTCTTTCAACCGCTTTGTCGACAAGATCCACAGCCTGGTACGCCAGATCACCGAGATGACCTCCCAGCTTACCGGCCTGGTGAGCCAGGTCGCCGAGCAAGCCAACCGCTCGGAAAAGGCCATGGAGCGCCAGCGTCACGAGACCGACCAGGTGGCTACCGCGATCAACGAAATGTCCTCCGCGGCCCATGAAGTGGCGCGCAGTGCCCAAGGCGCAGCCGTCGCTGCGCAGCAAACCGACGCCGAAGGCCAGGCCGCGAAAAAAGTCGTGGATGGCAGCATCGCGCAGATTCACGCGCTGGTGAACGACATCCGCAGCAGCGGCGTGTCCCTGGACAGCTTGCAGCAGGATGTGTCGTCGATTGTCAGCGTGCTTGGCGTGATCCGCTCGATTGCCGAGCAGACCAACTTGCTCGCCCTCAACGCCGCCATTGAAGCCGCGCGGGCAGGGGAGGCAGGCCGTGGGTTTGCCGTGGTCGCCGACGAAGTACGGGCGCTGGCCAGCCGCACCCAGCAAAGCACCCAGGAAATCCAGGGCATGATCGACCGCCTGCAAAAAGGCACCGAGGCCGCCGTGGAATCCATGCGCCGCTCCAGCGATGCCGGCGACGGCACGTCCGCCCAGGCCAACGAAGCCGGAGCGTCCCTGGACACCATGGCGCAACTGATCGGCACCATCAACTCGATGAACGCGCAGATCGCCAGCGCGGCGGAAGAACAAACCGCCGTGGCCGAAGAGATCAACCGCAGCGTGCATCAGATCGCGGTGGCGGTTGACAGCGTGGCCGATGAAACCCAACAGGGTGCCGAGACCTCTCGCAGCCTGGCGGACCTGGGGCAGCGGTTGGGTCAGTTGGTGGGGCAGTTCAGGATTTGATTGCAGGCTTGAGCCATCGGCAACGTCCCGTTGCCGACGGGCTTGGCTGGATTGATCGATCAGGTCAACAGCGCCAAACGTTCCACCGTCTCCGGAAACTTCGACACCAGCCGAATCAAGGTTGCCGCCTGAGCATTGGGTGTGGCCCGGCCTTGCTCCCAATTTTCCAGGGTCCGGGTGTTGGTGCGCAGGTACATCGCAAACACCGAGCGCGACAGATTGAGTTGTTGACGCACAGCGACTACTTCGTCGGCAGTGAGCGGTGCCAGCTTGCTCAACTGCACCTTGTGGCTGCGCAGCGTTACCTTGCCTTCTCGTTCATCTGCCAGCGCGTCGAAGCCTTCGACCAGTTCGGAAAAGATGTCACGTTTCATAAGATTTTCTCGCTTTGATTTCCCTGTCCAGCAGGTGTTTGAGCGCCGTTTTGTGTTGAGCGCTCAGGTCGTCCTGTTCGTGTTTGCCATAAAGGGTGAACAGCCAGAACTGCGTACCGCCCGACCACCAGTAATAGATGACTCGCAGGCCACCCCGTTTGCCCTTGTTGCGTCGCTCGTCGACAAAGCGCACCTTGCGTAACCCGCCGGTTCCCTCTATCACGTTGCCCGCTTGCGGGTTTCTCATCAACTCTTGTTGAAAGCCGTGAAATAACTCATCACTCAGATAATCCCTGCGGTGCCGCTCAAAGGCCGGCAATTCGATAAATAGAGCATCCATGTTCTGTACGTAGCCTGCGTATAGTTTGGTGGCCCATCTGCGGTGGGTCAAGTGACCCTGCTGTGGGATGTTTCCTAAAACGCAACCACGATACGAGCGACCCAGGCAGGGTGATGCCGGAAGGGGAGGCATCTCGACGAGGAAAATTCCCTTTGTGTGTCAGACAACAAATTAATACGCCAGAAACGCAAAACGGCGCCCGAAGGCGCCGTTTTGCTTGCTGCGTTTAACTAAGCGATCAACCCGCCATCACCGCATGCTGCACCAGGGTGAGCAACGGTTGTGGGTACACACCCAGGAAGAACGCCAGCAGGGCGATTGCCAGCAGCATCACGCCGCCTGCTTTCTGTTCCCAGTGCAACTCGGCGTCCACACGGCGCAGGTTTGGCTCGATCAGGTACAAGGTCACCATCACGCGCAGGTAGTAGAAAACGCCGATGGCGCTGCCCAGTACCAGGGAAGCAACCAACCACCATTCGTGCGCTTCAACACCGGTGGCCACGATGTAGAACTTGCCGATGAAGCCCGCAGTCAGCGGGATACCCGCCAGGGACAGCATCATCACGGTCAGTACGGCGGTCAGGTACGGACGGCGCCAGAACAGCCCGCGGTATTCGTACAGGGCGTCGGCGTCGCGGCCTTTGTAAGGCGAGGACATCAGCGTGATCACACCGAATGCACCCAGGCTTGTGATCACGTAGGTGACCAGGTACACGCCGATGGCTTCCATCGCCAGGCCCTTGCTCGCCACCAGGGCGATCAGCAGGTAACCGAAGTGCGCGATGGACGAATAACCCAGCAGACGCTTGAGGTTGTTCTGGGTCAGCGCCAGCAGGTTGCCGAACAGGATCGAAGCGATGGCGATGATGGTCAGCACGTTGCTGAGTACACCGGTGTTGGCCGCAGGGGAGATCTGGAACAGACGCACCATCACGGCAAACACGGCGACTTTCGACGCGGTAGCCAGGAAAGCAGCCACCGGCGCCGGGGCGCCTTCGTACACGTCCGGGGTCCACAGGTGGAACGGCACCAGCGACAGCTTGAACGCCAGGCCGATCAGCATCATGGCCAGGCCCAGTTGGGCGATTGGCGCTGGGCTGCCGGAGGCTGCCAGGGCGTGACCGATACCGCTGAAGCTCAGGCTGCCGGCTTCTGCGTAGAGCAGGGCCATACCGAACAACAGGAATGCCGAACCGGCAGCCGACAGCACCATGTACTTGATGCCGGCTTCCAGGGAGCGCTTGTTGAAGAAGGCATACGCTACCAGGCCGTAGACCGGGATCGACAGCAGTTCCAGGCCGATGAACAAGCCGGCCAGGTGCTGCGCGCTGACCAGCACGATACCACCGGCCGCAGCCAGCAGGATCAGCAGGTACAGCTCTTCGCGGTTGCCCGGGTAGCCGGTGCCGCCTTCGCCGAGGTAGGCGTGGGCAAGCGTGACGCAGGCCAGGGTAGCAACCAGGATCAGCGCGATATACAGCAGCGCGAAGTCATCGACCATCATCAGCGGGGTCACGGCCAGTGGCGCGACCTTGAGTGCCGGGATAATCGACAGCAGGGCCAGGTTCAAGCCCGCACAGGACAGCAGGAACGTTTGCGAGTGATTGCGGCGCCAGGCGATCGCCAGCATCACCACCACGATGGTGAGGCTGGTGATCAGCAGCGGCGCAAGCGCGATAAAGTGTTGGATCGTGAATTCCATAGCGCTCTTACCGGGCCGAAGCGAGTTGAGAGAAGGCGGTGCCGAACCACTGCTGCACGCCATGCATCGTTGCGGCAGAAGTATCCAGGAACGGTTGCGGGTACACGCCGATAAACACCAGCAGTACCGCAAGGCCGAGCACCATGATCAGTTCGCGACCGTCCATGCCGTGCAACACGGTGTCGGACTTGGCCGGACCGAAGTATGCGCGGTGGATCATGATCAGCGAGTAGACCGAACCGAACACCAGGCCAGACGTAGCGATCGCACTGACCCACGGCGTATGCACGAAGGCACCCATCAGGATCAGGAACTCGCCGATGAAGTTGCCGGTACCCGGCAAGCCCAGGGATGCGGCGGCGAAGAACAGGCTGATGGCCGGCAGGTAGGCGATACGTGACCACACGCCACCCATCTCACGCATGTCACGAGTGTGCAGGCGCTCGTACAGTTGGCCGCTGAGGATAAACAGTGCCGCAGCCGACACACCGTGAGCCAGCATCTGGATCACTGCGCCTTGCAGCGCCAGTTGGCTGCCGGAGTAGATGCCGATCAGTACGAAGCCCATGTGGGAAACGGACGAGAAGGCAATCAGACGCTTGATGTCGGTTTGGGCGAAGGCCAGGAACGCACCGTAGAAGATCCCGATCAGACCGAGGGTCATGGCGATCGGCGCGAACTCGGCCGAGGCATTCGGGAACAGCGGCAGGGCGAAACGCAGCAGGCCGTAGGCCGCCGTCTTCAACAGGATACCGGCCAGGTCTACGGAACCTGCAGTCGGCGCCTGTGCGTGAGCGTCAGGCAACCAGGAGTGGAATGGCACCACCGGCAGCTTCACCGCGAACGCGATGAAGAAGCCCAGCATCAGGATGTACTCGGTGGTCAGGGACATCTTGGTTTTCAACAGGTCGGCGTAGTTGAACGTGATCACGCCCGTGCTGTTGAAGTTGACCAGTACCAGGCCCAGGATCGCCACCAACATGATCAGGCCGGAAGCCTGGGTGAAGATGAAGAACTTGGTCGCCGCGTAGATCCGGGTTTTCTTGCCGTCCGAAGAACTGTGACCCCAGAGCGCGATGAGGAAGTACATCGGCACCAGCATCATTTCCCAGAAGAAGAAGAACATGAACAGGTCGAGGGCGAGGAACACGCCGACAACGCCGCCCAGGATCCACATCAGGTTCAGGTGGAAGAAGCCCACGTGACGCTGGATCTCTTTCCAGGAGCAGAGTACCGAGAGGATACCCAGCAGGCCGGTCAGCAGGATCATCAACAGCGACAGGCCGTCGAGGGCCAGGTGCACGTTGATGCCGAAGCGCTGGATCCACACGTGCTTGAATTCAAGCGCGAAGGTGGGATCGACACCCGGTGCCGGAGCAAATGAATAGTCACCGTGGGCCCACAGCCAGAGGCCGAGCGCGAGTTCCAGGGACATGGTCAGCAACGCAATCCAGCGGGGGAGGGTGGCGCCGAAGCGTTCACCCATCCAGCAGAGCAGGCCGCCGATAAAGGGGATCAGGATTAGCCAGGGCAGAATCATGACGGGCTCGTTTCCTTTCGCAAGTTCGCAAAGTTCGCAATGTGCATAGTCAGACCGCGACCACGATGATGGCGCCGATTACCAGGACGGCACCGGCCGCCATGGAAGCTGCATACCAGCGCAATTGGCCGGTCTCGCTGCGGCTCAGGGCGGTGTGACCGGCCTTGGCGGCACGCGGGATCAAACCGATGGTCTGGTCGAGCGGGTCTTTGCGCAGTACGTGGCTGATCGCAAGGTACGGCTTGACGAACAGTTTGTCGTAGATCCAGTCGAAGCCCCAGGCAGCGAACCACCAGGCCGAAAGGAAGCGGCCAATGCCACTGTTGGCGATGGCGGTGACGAAGCGGCGCTTGCCGAGGAACAGCAGGGCCGCCAGCAGGATACCCGCGATGGCGATGGCGCCCGAGGCGATTTCCAGGCTGTGCTTGGCTGCACCACCGGCATGGCCGGCGCTTTCCGGCAAAACACCGGCCAGTGGCGGGGTGATCATGGCGCCGACGAAGGTCGACAGGATGATCAGCACCGACAGTGGCAGCCAGTGGGAAATGCCATGGCCTGCGTGGGCTTCAGTCTTGGCTTCACCGTGGAACGTGATGAAGATCAGGCGGAAGGTGTACAGCGAGGTCATGAACGCACCTACCAGGCCGGCGTACAGCAGGCCGTGGTTACCGCTGGCAAAGGCTTCCCAGAGGATTTCGTCTTTCGAGTAGAAACCTGCGGTCACCAGTGGCAGGGCCGACAAGGCCGCGCCGCCGACGATGAAGCTGGCGTAGGCCAACGGCAGTTTCTTCCACAGGCCGCCCATCTTGAAGATGTTCTGCTCGTGGTGGCAGGCAACGATCACCGCACCGGAAGCAAGGAACAGCAGGGCCTTGAAGAAGGCGTGGGTCATCAGGTGGAAGATCGCGCCGTCCCAGGCGCCAACGCCCAGGGCCAGGAACATGTAGCCGATCTGGCTCATGGTCGAGTAGGCGAGGATACGCTTGATGTCGGTTTGAACCAGGGCAGCAAAACCTGCCAGTACCAGGGTCACGCCACCCACCAGGCCCACGAGGTGCAGAATCTCCGGCGCCAGGGTGAACAGGCCGTGGGTACGGGCAATCAGGTAGACACCGGCGGTTACCATGGTCGCGGCGTGGATCAGTGCCGAAACCGGGGTAGGGCCGGCCATCGCATCCGCCAGCCAGGTTTGCAGCGGCAGTTGTGCGGATTTACCGACAGCGCCACCCAGCAGCATCAGGGTCGCCAGGGTGATCCAGAAGTCGCCGACCTGGAATTTCTGCGGTGCCAGCACCAGCAGTTCCTGGATGTTCAGCGTGCCCACCTGTTGGAACAGGATGAACAGGCCGATGGCCATGAACACGTCACCGATCCGGGTCACGATAAAGGCTTTGAGTGCGGCGTTACCGTTGTTGCGGTTGCTGTAGTAGAAACCGATCAACAGGTACGAGCACAGGCCCACGCCTTCCCAGCCGAAGTACAGGAACAACAGGTTATCGCCCAGCACCAGGAACAGCATGCTGGCGATAAACAGGTTGGTGTAGGCGAAGAAGCGCGAGTAACCGGCTTCACCGCGCATGTACCAGGACGCGAACAGGTGGATCAGGAAGCCCACACCCACCACCACGCCGAGCATGGTGATCGACAAGCCGTCGACGTAGAGGGCGAAGTTGGGCTTGAAGCCCTCCACCGACATCCACTGCCACAACACCAGGGTGTAGTGACCGCCTTCAGGCGGTGCGACGTTGAATTGCCAGATGACGTAGGCGGCGACAATCGCCGACAGGCCAATGGAACCCACACCGACCAGGGCCGAGAGGTTTTCCGACCAGCGTCCACGGGAGAACGACAGCAGCAGGAAACCGATCAGGGGAAATACGAAAGTCAGAAAGATCATGTTCATCCGCGCATCTCACTGGCAGCGTCGATATCAAGCGTGTGGAAGCGACGATACAGTTGCAGCAGGATCGCCAGGCCAATACTGGCCTCGGCGGCTGCCAGGCTGATCACCAGGATGAACATCACTTGTCCATCCGGCTGGCCCCAACGGCTACCGGCCACGATGAACGCGAGTGCCGCGGCGTTCATCATGATTTCCAGGCTCATCAACACGAACAGAATGTTGCGGCGAACCATCAGGCCGACCAGGCCAAGGCAGAACAGGATGCCGGCGACCGCCAGACCATGCTCCAAAGGGATAGCAGGCATCGTCATTGCTCCTTGGCTTCGTTGCGGCCCAAGTGGAAGGCGGTGATGGCTGCAGCGAGCAGCAGCATCGAAGCCAGTTCGACCACCAGCAGGTACGGGCCGAACAGGCTGATGCCCACGGCTTTCGCGTCTACGGTGGTGTGGCCGATGGCCTGGCCGCTCTGGTGAGCGAACAGCACATACAGCAGTTCAGCCAGCAGCAGGGCTGCCAGGATCACCGGGCCGAGCCAGATGCCGGGCTTGAGCCAGACGCGTTCCTGGGCGACAGACGCCGGCCCCAGGTTGAGCATCATCACCACAAACACGAACAGCACCATGATGGCGCCGGCGTAGGCGATCACTTCCAGCACACCGGCGAACGGTGCGCCGAGGCTGAAGAAGGTCATGGCCACGGCGATCAGCGAAATGATCAGGTAGAGCAGGGCGTGCACGGGGTTAGTGTTGGTGATCACGCGAAGCGTGGACACCACTGCAATACCCGATGCGAAATAGAAAGCGAATTCCATCTTTCTTCCTTAAGGCAGCAAGCTCTTCACGTTGATCGGCTCGGCTTCGTTTTGTGCGGCGCCTTTCGGCTTACCGGCAACGGCCATACCTGCAACACGATAGAAGTTGTAATCAGGGTTTTTACCGGGACCAGAGATCAGCAGATCTTCTTTCTCGTACACCAGGTCCTGACGTTTGAACTCGGCCATCTCGAAATCCGGTGTCAGCTGGATCGCGGTGGTCGGGCAAGCTTCCTCGCAGAGGCCGCAGAAAATGCAGCGCGAGAAGTTGATGCGGAAGAAGTCCGGGTACCAGCGACCGTCTTCGGTTTCAGCTTTCTGCAGCGAGATGCAACCCACCGGGCACGCCACGGCGCACAGGTTGCAGGCCACGCAGCGCTCTTCGCCGTCGGGGTCGCGGGTCAGGACAATGCGGCCGCGATAACGCGGCGGCAGGTACACCGCTTCTTCCGGGTATTGCAGGGTGTCGCGTTTGCGAAAGCCGTGACCGAACACCATCACCAGGCTTCGCAACTGGGTACCGGTACCCTTAACGATGTCGCCAATATATTTGAACATGGGTCAAATCCTCACTGAACCGCGCCCGCTGGCGTGTTCAACAACACAACGGCAGCAGTCACCAGCAAATTGATCAGGGTCAGCGGCAGGCAGAATCGCCAGCTGAAATCCATCACCTGGTCATACCGTGGACGCGGGATGGAAGCGCGCAGCAGGATGAACAGCATGATGAAGAACGCGGTCTTCAGGAAGAACCAGAAGAACGCCAGCTGCGGCAGGATGCCGAACGGACCGTGCCAGCCGCCGAAGAACAGCGTGACCAGCAGGGCCGAGATCAAGATGATGCCGATGTATTCACCAACGAAGAACATGCCCCATTTCATGCCGGCGTATTCAATGTGGTAACCGTCGGCCAGTTCCTGTTCCGCTTCCGGCTGGTCGAACGGGTGACGGTGAGTCACGGCGACGCCAGCGATGAAGAACGTACAGAAGCCGAAGAACTGCGGAATGATGAACCACAGGTTCTGCGCCTGGTACTCGACGATGTCGCGCATGTTGAACGAGCCCACCTGCACCACGATGCCCATCAGCGCGAGGCCCATGAACACTTCGTAGGAGACGGTCTGGGCCGAGGCCCGCAAGCTGCCCAGCAGGGCGAACTTGTTGTTGCTCGACCAACCGGCGAACAACACCGCGTAGACCGACAGGCCGGCCATGGCGAAGAAGAACAGCAAGCCGATGTTCAGGTCCGCCACGCCCCAGGTCGGGGTGATCGGGATGATTGCGAAGGCAATCAGCAAGGCGCTCATGGCCACGACCGGTGCCAGGGTGAAGATCACCTTGTCGGCAAACGGCGGGGTCCAGTCTTCCTTGAAGAACATTTTCAGCATGTCGGCGGCGATCTGGAACATACCAAACGGGCCAACGCGGTTCGGACCGTAACGGTCCTGCCACCAGCCCAGCAGGCGACGTTCGACGAAGCTGAGCAGGGCGCCCGCCACGACCACGGCCAACAGGATCACGATGGCCTTGACCACCGCGATGATCACGTCGATCACTTCAGGGGTGAACCAGGTCATTGAGCTGCCTCCTGCAGACCGTCAACGGTAAGGCCGAAGATCGCCGGAGGAATCCCCGCGAGGCCTTTTGGCAATGCAACCAGGCCAGCACCCAACTCTTCGTCGATGCGCAGCGGCAGACGCAGGGTCTTGCCGGCGACGTTCACGCTGAGCAGGGCACCGTCGTTGACGCCCAGGCGGTCGGCTTCGGACTTGGCTACGGACACGTAGGCGGCTGGAATGCGCTCTTGTACCGGCGCGGCTTTGGAAGAAGTCTCTTCGCTGCCGAACAGGTGGAAGAACGGCACAACCTGCCAGGTACCCTGGGCCGGGTTGAACGGACGCGGAACGCTGGCGAACCAGTTCAGCGAGTCACCGGTGCTTTCGATCAGGCGGGTGCCCGGGTCGCCGGCACGAATGTGGCCACCGACTTCGTCCTGGAACTTGTTCCAGGCCTGCGGCGAGTTCCAGCCCGGCGACCAGGCGAAAGGCACCTGCTGACGTGGCTCGACCGAACCCGAGTAACCTTCCATGGAGAAGGCAAACGCGGTGTCGTTGTCTTGCGGTGTACGTGGCTCATGCACGCTGATGTCAGCCCGCATGGCGGTACGACCGGAGTAACGCAACGGTTCACGGGCGAGTTTCATGCCCTTGATGCGGAACGCGGCGGACGGTGCAGCGTCGACGATGCGTGCCAGTTGCGGTGCAGCGGCAGCGGCGGCAGCGGTCACGTGGTCGAGCTGGGTCCAGTCGATCGGCTGGTTCAGCAGGGTGGCGCGCAGGGCATGCAGCCAGCGCCAGCCTTCGTGAACCAGGATGCTGGCGTCCATGTACTTCGGATCGAACACCTGGAAGAAGCGCTGGGCGCGGCCTTCCTGGCTGACCAGGGTACCGTCGCCTTCAGCAAAGCTGGCGGCGGGCAGTACCAGGTGGGCACGGTCGCTGGTGGCGGTTTTCTGGTGGTCGGCAACGATCACCACTTTGGCCGCGTTCAGCGCTGCGTCGACCTTGGCCGAATCAGTGCGGGTGTACAGGTCGTTTTCCAGTACCACGATCGCATCGGCGCTGCCGTCGGTCACGGCTTGCAGGGCGGCGTCCAGGGACTCGCCACCGAGCATGGCCAGGCCGAGGCTGTTGGCCTCTGGCACGATCAGGCTGATGGAACCGTTCTTCTCGCGCAGCTTCAAGGCTTTGGCGATGTTGGCCGCGGCTTCGATCAGCGCCTTGGAACCCAGCGAGGTGCCGGCGATGATCAATGGACGCTTGGCGGCCAGCAGGGCGTCGGCGATGCGCTTGGCCAGTTCAGCGGCTTCAGCGTCCAGGCCTTCTACGGCAGGCGCGCTGGCGTCGAGGGCGTGGGCCACGGCGAAACCGATGCGGGCCAGGTCGTCAGGCGCGGCGTGTACGCATTCTTCTGCGATGTCGTCGAGCTTGGTGGCGGTCAGGCTGGCGATAAACAGCGGGTTCAGCGCGTGCTGGCCGATGTTTTTCACCGCAGCGTCGAGCCATGGCTGGACGCGCATGGCGTCGGCCATGTCTTCGGCCTTGCCTTTTACCGACTGGCGCAGGGACAGGGCGACACGGGCAGCGGTCTGGGTCAGGTCTTCACCGAGGACGAAGATCGCGTCATGGTCTTCGATGTCGCGCATGTTCGGAACCGGCAGCGGGCTGTCGTTCAAGACTTGCAGCACCAGGCGGATGCGCTCCAGTTCACCGGCTTCGATACCCGAGTAGAAGTGCTCGGCACCCACCAGTTCGCGCAACGCGTAGTTGCTTTCGAGGCTGGCGCGGGGCGAACCGATACCGACGATGTTGCGACCGCGCAGCAGGTCAGCGGCTTTATCCAGTGCTTCGTCGAGGCTCAGCTTGGCGCCGTCGGCCAGCAGTGGCTGACGCGGGCGGTCTTCGCGGTTGACGTAGCCGTAGCCGAAACGGCCACGGTCGCACAGGAAGTACTGGTTGACCGAACCGTTGAAGCGGTTTTCGATCCGACGCAGTTCGCCGTAGCGTTCGCCCGGGGAGATGTTGCAACCGCTGGAGCAGCCATGGCAGATGCTCGGCGAGAACTGCATGTCCCACTTGCGGTTGTAGCGCTCGGAGTGAGTCTTGTCGGTGAACACACCGGTCGGGCAGACCTCGGTGAGGTTGCCGGAGAATTCACTTTCGAGGGTGCCGTCTTCAACGCGACCGAAGTACACGTTGTCGTGGGCGCCAAACACACCGAGGTCGGTACCGCCGGCGTAGTCCTTATAGAAGCGCACGCAGCGGTAGCAAGCGATGCAGCGGTTCATCTCGTGGGAGATGAACGGGCCCAGTTGCTGGTTCTGGTGAGTACGCTTGGTGAAGCGATACCGGCGCTCGTTGTGGCCGGTCATCACGGTCATGTCTTGCAGGTGGCAGTGGCCGCCTTCCTCACACACAGGGCAGTCGTGCGGGTGGTTGGTCATCAGCCATTCGACGACGCTGGCGCGAAACACTTTCGCTTCTTCGTCTTCGATGGAGATCCAGCTGCCGTCGGTGGCAGGGGTCATGCAGGACATCACGATACGACCACGGGTGTCGTTCTCGTCGGTGTACTGCTTGACCGCGCACTGGCGGCAAGCGCCAACGCTGCCAAGGGCGGGGTGCCAGCAGAAATATGGAATGTCGAGGCCTAGCGACAGACACGCCTGTAACAGGTTGTCTGCCCCATCGACTTCGAGCTCTTTGCCGTCTACGTGGATAGTGGCCATGGTTCAAAGTTCTTCGTTGGCCCGGTGTCAGCGGGCGTGGCTAATGGAATCTTGTTATTCATGTGCATCAACACAGCCTTGAAGGCGTCAGCACATGAGAAAGCGAAGGGCACGGACCCTTCGCCTTTTTAAGCGTTACGCGCCGACTACGATCGGCCTTGCCAGAGGCGGGACGGCGGCGCTGGTAGGCGCGATGCCGGCTTCGAACTCCGAGCGGAAGTATTTGATCGCGCTGCCCAATGGCTCCACGGCGCCCGGTGCGTGAGCACAGAAGGTCTTGCCTGGGCCGAGGAAACCGACCAGACCCAGCAGGGTCTCGATGTCGCCCTCGCGGCCTTCGCCGTTTTCCAGGGCCATCAGCAGCTTGACGCTCCATGGCAAACCGTCGCGGCACGGGGTGCAGAAGCCACAGGATTCGCGGGAGAAGAACTGCTCCATGTTGCGCAGCAACGACACCATGTTCACGGTGTTGTCCACGGCCATGGCCAGGCCGGTACCCATACGGGTGCCCACCTTGCCGATGCCGCCGGCGTACATTTGAGCGTCCAGGTGTTCTGGCAACAGGAAGCCGGTACCGGCGCCGCCTGGCTGCCAGGCCTTGAGGGTGTAGCCATCGCGCATGCCGCCGGCGTAGTCCTCGAACAGCTCGCGTGCGGTCACGCCGAAAGGCAGTTCCCACAGGCCCGGGTTCTTGACCTTGCCGGAGAAGCCCATGAGCTTGGTGCCCATGTCTTCGCTGCCTTCGCGGGCCAACGATTTGTACCACTCCACGCCGTCGCCGATGATTGCCGGCACGTTGCACAGGGTTTCAACGTTGTTCACGCAGGTCGGCTTGCCCCACACGCCCACGGCGGCAGGGAAGGGCGGCTTGGAACGCGGGTTGGCGCGGCGGCCTTCGAGGGAGTTGATCAGTGCGGTTTCTTCACCGCAGATATAACGCCCGGCGCCGGTGTGCACGAACAGTTCGAAGTCGAAACCCGAACCAAGGATGTTCTTGCCCAAGAGGCCAGCGGCCTTGGCTTCTTCCACGGCACGGTTCAGGTGCTTGGCGGCGGTGGTGTATTCGCCACGCAGGAAGATGTAGCCACGGTAGGTTTTCAGCGCGCGGGCACTGATCAGCATGCCTTCGATCAGCAGATGGGGCAGTTGCTCCATCAGCATGCGGTCTTTCCAGGTGTTCGGCTCCATTTCATCCGCGTTGCACAGCAGGTAGCGGATGTTGATGGATTCGTCTTTCGGCATCAGGCCCCACTTGACACCCGTGGGGAAGCCTGCACCGCCGCGGCCCTTAAGGCCTGCGTCTTTCACGGTCTGGACGATGTCGTCCTGGGCCATGTCGGCAAAGGCTTTGCGCGCGGCCGCGTAACCGTTCTTGGCCTGGTACTCGTCAAGCCATACAGGCTCGCCGTCGTCACGCAGGCGCCAGGTCAGCGGGTGAGTCTCGGCCGACCGCTTGATGCGGTTGGCAGGACCGAAGGAAGTCAGGGTCATGGGTAGCCCTCGAGCAATTGGGTGACGCCAGCAGGCTGCACGTCGCCGAATGTGTCGTCGTCGATCATCAACGCCGGCGCCTTGTCACAGTTGCCCAGGCAGCACACCGGCAGCAGCGTGAAGCGCCCGTCCGGAGTGGTTTGGCCCAGGCCGATGCCCAGCTTGCTCTGGATCTCGCTGACCACGGACTCGTGGCCACCGATGTAGCAGACCATGCTGTCGCACACGCGAATGATGTGGCGGCCGACCGGCTGGCGGAAGATCTGGCTGTAGAACGTCGCCACGCCTTCAACGTCGCTGGCGGGGATGCCGAGGATCTCGCCGATGGCGTAGAGGGCGCCGTCCGGCACCCAGCCACGTTCCTTCTGGACGATCTTCAAGGCTTCGATCGAAGCCGCGCGCGGGTCTTCGTAGTGATGCAGCTCGTGCTCGATGGCCGAGCGCTCGGTTTCACTCAAGGTGAAACGGTCTGTCTGGATAAGCGTGCTATTCATGCTTAGCGGTCCACGTCGGCCATAACGAAATCGATACTACCCAGGTACGCAATCAAGTCCGCGACCATTTCACCTTTGATCACCGAAGGGATCTGCTGCAGGTGCGGGAAGCTTGGCGTACGAATCCGGGTGCGGTAGCTCATGGTGCCGCCATCGCTCGTCAGGTAATAACTGTTGATACCCTTGGTCGCTTCGATCATCTGGAAGGACTCGTTGGCCGGCATTACCGGGCCCCACGAAACTTGCAGGAAGTGCGTGATCAGGGTTTCGATGTGTTGCAGCGTGCGCTCTTTCGGCGGCGGCGTGGTCAGCGGGTGATCCGCCTTGTACGGGCCTTCCGGCATGTTGCGCATGCACTGTTCGATGATCTTCAGGCTCTGGCGCATTTCTTCGACGCGCACGATGCAGCGGTCGTAGGCATCGCCGTTGGCCGCCAGCGGCACTTCGAATTCGAAGTTCTGGTAGCCGGAGTACGGGCGTGCTTTACGCAGGTCGAAATCGCAACCGGTGGAACGCAGGCCAGCACCGGTGACGCCCCATTCCAGGGCCTCTTTGGTGTTGTACTGGGCGACGCCGATGGTCCGGCCCTTGAGGATGCTGTTGTCCAGGGCGGCTTTCTGGTATTCGTCCAGACGCTTGGGCATCCAGTCGATGAATTCCTTGACCAGGCGTTCCCAGCCACGCGGCAGGTCGTGGGCGACGCCGCCGATGCGGTACCAGGCCGGGTGCAGGCGGAAACCGGTGATGGCTTCGATGACCTTGTACGCACGCTGACGGTCGGTGAAGGTGAAGAACACCGGGGTCATGGCGCCGACGTCCTGGATATAGGTACCCAGGAACAGCAGGTGGCTGGTGATCCGGAAGAACTCGGCCATCATGATGCGGATGGTGTCGACCTTGTCCGGCACCTTGATGCCGGCCAGCTTCTCGACCGAGAGCACGTACGGCAGGTTGTTCATCACGCCGCCGAGGTAGTCGATACGGTCGGTGTACGGGATGAAGCTGTGCCACGACTGACGCTCGGCCATCTTCTCGGCACCACGGTGGTGGTAGCCGATGTCCGGTACGCAGTCGACGATTTCTTCGCCGTCCAGTTGCAGGATGATGCGGAAGGCACCGTGAGCCGAAGGGTGGTTCGGGCCCAGGTTGAGGAACATGTAGTCCTCGTTGGTGCCGGAGCGCTTCATGCCCCAGTCTTCCGGACGGAAGCGCGCAGCCTCTTCTTCAAGCTGTTGCTTGGCGAGGGTCAGGCTGAATGGATCGAATTCGGTGGCGCGGGCAGGGAAGTCCTTGCGCAGCGGGTGACCTTCCCAGGTCGGCGGCATCATGATGCGCGACAGGTGCGGGTGGCCCGGGAAATCGATGCCGAACATGTCCCACACTTCACGCTCGTACCAGTTGGCGTTGGGCCAGATACCGGTCACGGTCGGAACGCTCAGGTCGCTCTCGGAGAGGGCCACCTTGATCATCACGTCGCTGTTACGTTCAAGCGACATCAAGTGGTAGAACACGGTGAAGTCGGCGCCGCTCGGCAGCCCCTGGCGCTTGGTGCGCAGGCGCTCGTCCACGCCATGCAGGTCATAGAGCATGACGTACGGCTTGGGCAGGTTGCGCAGGAAGCTCAGGACTTCGACGAGCCTGGCACGCGCCACCCACAGCACCGGCATGCCGGTGCGTGTGGCCTGGGCGGTGAAGGCGTCAGGGCCAAAACGGTTGTTGAGTTCGACGACCACATCCTGGTCGTCTGCCTTATAAGGCGGGATGTACAGAGCACTGCCTGTAGTCATGGTTTTTTATCGCTTTCGGTCAACGTAAAGAATGAAGCCAGGTTTTCGTTCTATAAAAGAAGCGGTTCTGGATCAGACTTCGTCGGGGCTGCGCAGGTTGGTTACCTGAATACGCTGTTCGCGGCGCTGTTCCTTTTGTGACGGCATCTCGGCGCGGTATACGCCTTGATCTCCGACAACCCAGGAAAGTGGGCGACGCTCCTTGCCAATCGATTCCTGCAACAGCATCAAGCCTTGCAGAAATGCTTCAGGGCGGGGCGGGCAGCCAGGCACGTAGACGTCCACGGGCAGGAACTTGTCCACCCCCTGAACCACGGAGTAGATGTCGTACATGCCACCGGAGTTGGCGCACGAACCCATGGAGATAACCCACTTTGGCTCGAGCATTTGCTCGTAGAGACGCTGAATGATCGGCGCCATCTTGATAAAGCAGGTACCGGCGATAACCATGAAATCCGCCTGACGCGGCGATGCCCGGATAACTTCGGCGCCAAAGCGCGCGATGTCGTGGGGCGCCGTGAAGGCGGTGGTCATTTCCACGTAGCAGCAGGACAGACCGAAGTTGTACGGCCACAGGGAGTTCTTACGTCCCCAGTTGACCGCGCCACTCAGCACGTCTTCCAGCTTGCCCATGTAGATGTTTTTGTGGACTTGGTCTTCTAACGGGTCGGAAACGGTTTCCCGTTCGCCGATTGGGTACTGCTCGTTAGGAGCATCCGGGTCGATCCTGGTGAGATTGTATTGCATCGCCAAAGCCTCATTGTTTCAGCTTCGCTTGCCGCTTGCGACGAGCTTCCGGAGCCCAGTCAAGGGCGCCCACTCGAAATAGGTAGACAAGGCCTGCCAACAGAATTGCTATGAAAACGAGGGCTTCGACGAATCCGGTCCAGCCGCTTTCGCGGACGGACACAGACCAGGCAAAGAGAAAAAGGGCTTCGATGTCGAAGATCACGAAGAGCATCGCGACCAGATAGAATTTGGCTGAGAGCCGCAAGCGGGCGCCACCTGTAGGTAGCATGCCGGACTCGAACGGTTCGTTTTTGCTGCGGCCCCAGGCTTTTGACCCGAGGAGGCTGGAGACGCCGAGCATGAAGGCGCAAAGGCCGACTACACCGAGGAGGAAAATGGCAAAGCCCCAGTTGTGGGCCATGAGTCCTGTCGCTTCGGTCATGCTGGAAATCCTTAACAGAGAGCAAAGGTCTCTGAGCTCGAAAAAGTAACGATGCAGTGACGATATGTCGCAGCGCAATCAATCGCGGTGATTTTATGGCTAAACACCGGGCAAGTAAAATTCCTATAGCGAAATTATTCGATGGAATAAGCACATAGTGCACCTTCTTGGGGCTGTAGCCCTTGTGCTGCGGGCATTAGCGGGCTTTTCACGAATTGTGTTTTGTTTAACCGGTAAAGAAGTTTTCATGCTCTAAATGATAATGAATATTGTTTGCGTGGGGTTTAAGCGAATGTTTCTCGTGTGGCGGGGGAAGTTGCCGTTACTTGCTAGATTGTCGCTTAGTTGCTGACGGAGATCTTTTAACCGATCTGGTTGATGCAGATACCGCTCTAGATCAATGTTTTGCACAAATTTTCAGAATGCACACATTCCCCTTGTGGGAGCGGGCTTGCTCGCGAATGCAGTGGGTCAGCCAATGAATCTGTTGACTGATACACCGCATTCGCGAGCAAGCCCGCTCCCACATTTTGATCTGTGTTGTGTCAGGCAGGGTTTCATCAGTGCAAAAAAAACGCCCCGAACCAGTCGGGGCGTCAGATCGTGCGGCACTGCGGTTAGGTCTTCCGTGGGGCCGCAGTGGCCGTGTACTCAGTACTTAGTGGAACTGCTCTTCTTCGGTCGAACCGGTCAGCGCAGTCACGGACGAGGTGCCGCCCTGGATCACGGTGGTCATGTCGTCGAAGTAGCCGGTGCCCACTTCCTGCTGGTGCGCCACAAAGGTGTAACCCTTGGCAGCATCAGCGAACTCTTGTTCCTGCAGCTTCACGTAGGCAGTCATGTCGTTGCGGGCGTAGTCGTGCGCCAGGTTGAACATGCTGTGCCACATGTTGTGAATGCCGGCCAGGGTGATGAATTGGTGCTTGTAGCCCATGGCAGACAGTTCACGCTGGAACTTGGCGATGGTCGCGTCGTCCAGGTTCTTCTTCCAGTTGAAGGAAGGCGAGCAGTTGTAGGACAGCAGTTGATCCGGGTATTCCTTCTTGATGGCTTCGGCAAAGCGGCGAGCTTCGTCCAGGTCCGGCTTGGCAGTTTCGCACCAGATCAGGTCGGCGTACGGCGCGTAGGCCAGGCCACGAGCGATCGCCTGGTCGAGACCGGCGCGCACTTTATAGAAACCTTCCTGGGTACGTTCGCCAGTCACGAACGGCTGGTCGTACGGGTCGCAATCCGAGGTCAGCAAATCAGCCGCGTTGGCATCGGTACGGGCCAGGATGATGGTCGGAGTGCCAGCAACGTCAGCAGCCAGACGAGCAGCCGTCAGCTTTTGAACAGCTTCCTGGGTTGGAACCAGTACCTTGCCGCCCATGTGGCCGCATTTCTTCACCGAAGCCAGCTGGTCTTCGAAGTGAACGCCGGCAGCGCCTGCCTCGATCATGCTCTTCATCAGCTCGTAGGCGTTCAGTACGCCACCGAAACCGGCTTCAGCGTCTGCAACGATCGGCGCGAAGTAGTCGATGTAGCCTTCATCGCCCGGGCCTTTACCGGCTTTCCACTGGATCTGGTCGGCACGGCGGAACGAGTTGTTGATGCGCTTGACCACGGTTGGCACGGAGTCCACCGGGTACAGCGATTGGTCGGGGTACATGGATTCAGCGGAGTTGTTGTCCGCTGCCACTTGCCAGCCAGACAGGTAGATCGCCTGGATACCGGCTTTGACCTGTTGAACCGCTTGGCCGCCAGTCAGGGCGCCCATGCAGTTGACGAAATCTTTTTCGGGACGGAAGGACGGCTTGGCACCCTGGGTGACCAGCTTCCACAGCTTCTCGGCGCCGAGTTTTGCAAAGGTGTGCTCAGGTTGAACCGAGCCACGCAGGCGGACGACGTCAGCAGCGGAATAAGCGCGGGTCACGCCTTTCCAGCGTGGGTTTTCAGCCCAGTCTTTTTCAAGGGCTGCAATTTGCTGTTCGCGTGTCAGTGCCATGGGGAAAAACCTCGTCGCATAGGTCTAGGTGGAAAATTCCATTTGCCAGCCACGTATCAGTGCGTGGTTATGGCTGCTCGCTGACCAGAAGCTTAGGCGGTCAAGTCAGGCTCGGCGGGGAAGGCGACGGGATGAACGAGTGGCTCAAGGGGGAGTTGAGCAGGTAAGGGCGAACTGCGAACAGTCTTCGGGCGTCGTGGGCCTTTGTACGATCCATCAGTGTGTTGCCGGGTTACCTGGTTAGCTTCCGTCCCTCGGGACAACTTCGTTCCAGTCGCAACCTCGTCAAACACACCTTGTGGGCGGTACAGACACGAATCGGCTCAGGTGGGTGGCTTTGAGCGACGATCCGAAGGCCCTTGCCAGGGCCCCTGATTAGCGGGAGCGAGGCCATCATGCCCATGCTTTTTTGGATCGTCAAATGTTTTGTAGTGCTTTTTTTCAAGCACTACATCTTTAGTCTAATACGACTCGCCAGTCAGTTTTTGGTGCTTCAGTTCAGCGTGTCGACTTTGACCCGCAATGTCAGGTCATCGCGCCCTTGAGTAGAGTAGCTGCGGGTTGTAGTGCTTTTGTCGGCCTGGGTCTGGCGGTTGATCCCGGCCAGGGTGATCCACTCGCCCAGGCGTCCGCTGACAGTTGTGTCGGTACTTTGCACGTTCACTACATCGGGACGTTCCTGGCTCATGCGGTCACGATTGGTACTGATGCTCAGGTGAACGGTCTCGCCGGTGACGCTGGCCGTCACGTAGAAGCCCTGGGTTACGTTGCGATACTGGGTCTGGTTCTGCGGGCGGCCGTAGGCATCGGGCTGGGTGGTGGTGAGGGGCACGCTCTGGCCGATCTGGATCAGCGCGGGCACGCCTTCGCTGGCCTGGATCTGCTGGATCCCGCCGTCACGGCTCTCGGTGCTGTAGGTGATGACCTGTGTTTGATTGTTGCCGTTGCTCTGCTGGTTGTTTTCGTTGGTGTCGACGGTGATCAACAGGCGTTTGGAAGGCGTATCCAGTTGCGCGAGCAGGGCGCGCAGGCCCTGGATCTTGTCGGGCTCGGCATTCACGATCAGTTGGTTGCCGTAGGCGCTGACGGTGCCGTCCTTGCCGATAAAGTTCTGCGCCACCGGCAGCAGGTCGGCGCTGGTGCGGTTGCTCAGGGGCACGACTTCGGTGGCGGCCATCACCGAGAAACTGGTGGCCAGGAGCAACAGGGTGAGCAGGGTGCGTAGGGACATGTCCGTTATCTCTGCGAGTCATTTAGGCTAGATATTGCCAGTTTGTCGGCCTGGCGGGGTGCAAGTTGAATCCTGGACGGCAAAAGGCCCTGGCATCGGGGGATGGCAGGGCCTTTTGAGGTGTTGCTGATGGCGCCTTCGCGAGCAAGCCCGCTCCCACATTTGACCTCATTCCAAAGGATGTACTGGATCGAATGTGGGAGCTGGCTTGCCTGCGAAGGGCGCGGCGCGGTCTCGGATCAGCCCTCGCGCACCATATCAACGTGAGGAATCCCGACTTCCAGGAACTCATCGCTGACGATCTTGAAGCCCAGGCGCTCATAAAACGGCGCCGCATGGACCTGTGCACTGAGGATCTGCCGGGTCTGGCCGCGTTTCTCGGCCACGCCGATCACCGCTTCCATCAGCTTGTCGCCGACCTTCAGGCCGCGCCAGTCCTTGAGAACCGACACGCGGCCGATCTCGCCGGTAGGCAGCAGGCGTGCAGTACCGATGGGAAAGTCGCCTTCGAACGCCAGGAAATGCACGGCACTCGCGTCGTCTGCATCCCATTCCAGCTCCGGTGGAACCGATTGTTCAGCGATAAATACCGCTTCACGAATGCGCCGTATCTCGGCGATATCCTTTTGCCAGTCCGCGACACTTACGTGAATCTTATTCATCGGCAAACCCCAGGCTCCCTTGCTTGACCAGTTCCCACAGCAGGGCGCAGCCATCTTCATCCGCCAGCCATGGGCCGAGGTTGTCGATGTGCAGGGCGTCGGCGGCGCACACCAGCTTCAGCAGTTCCCGCAGCTTGCCCGGCAACAGGCGGCTCTGGCCGCTGGCGAACAGCAGCAGGTCGTCGTCGACTTCGGACCAGGCCAGGCGGGCGCTCGGGTTGCGGATCAGCACGGCGCCGTTTTCCAGGCTGCCCAGCAGGTCTTCTTCTTCCACTTCCGGGCCGGCGACCAGTTCCGGGTAGCGCGGCTCGGTCATGAACTGGCCGAACCAGGTCAGCAGCATGCGCTCGTCGCTCATGTGCTCGGCCAACAGGCTTTTCAGGCGGTCGAGGGCGTCGCCCTGGATCTGGTGCGGGTCGCTGACCGGCTGGGCATCGGCGTCGGTGTAGCGCTCTTCGTCAGTCAGGTACTGGCTGAGGAAGTCGGTGAAGTGGGTCAGCACTTCAGCGGCGCTCGGGGCGCGGAAGCCTACGGAGTAGGTCATGCAATCATCCACGGCCACGCCGCAGTGGGCCAGGCGGGGCGGCAGGTAGAGCATGTCGCCCGGTTCCAGCACCCATTCGGCGGTCTCTTCGAATTCAGCGAGGATGCGCAGGTCCGCGTGTTGCAGCAGGGGGCTTTCGGAGTTGCACATCTGGCCGATCTTCCAGTTGCGCTTGCCGGAACCTTGCAGCAGGAACACGTCGTAGTTGTCGAAGTGCGGGCCCACGCTGCCACCCGGGGCGGCGTAGCTGATCATCACATCGTCAATGCGCCAGCTTGGCAGGAAGCGGAAGTTTTCCAGCAGTTCGGCCACTTCCGGCACGAACTGGTCGACCGCCTGCACCAGCAGGGTCCACTCGCGCTCGGGCAGGGTGCTGAAGGCATCTTCGGCGAACGGGCCGCGGCGCAACTCCCACGGGCGTTCGCCGTGTTCGATGATCAGGCGCGACTCGACTTCTTCTTCCAGCGCCAGGCCGGCCAGTTCGTCGGCGTCGATCGGGCTTTCGAAGTCAGGGATGGCCTGGCGGATCAGCAGGGGTTTTTTCTGCCAGTAGTCGCGCAGGAATTCCCGTGCCGTGATGCCGCCCAGAAGTTGAAGAGGAATGTCAGGATTCATGTGTAACCTATTGAAAAAAAGCACTTTTCAGACGGGAATAAAAACGCCCGGCGCTGCCGGGCGTCTCAAAGGGTCAAGCTTCTATCAGATGCGTTTGGCTTGAGCCACAGCGTTGCCGATGTAGTTGGCCGGGGTGAGCAGTTTCAGCTCGGCTTTGGCGGCGGCTGGCATATCCAGGCCGTCAATGAAAGTTTGCAGCGCTTCGGAGGTGATGCCCTTGCCGCGGGTCAGCTCTTTGAGCTTCTCGTACGGGTTTTCGATGTTGTAGCGGCGCATCACGGTCTGGATCGGCTCGGCCAGCACTTCCCAGCAAGCGTCCAGGTCAGCGGCGATCTTCTGCTCGTTGAGCTCCAGTTTGCTGATGCCTTTGAGGCTGGCTTCGTACGCGATCACGCTGTGGGCGAAGCCCACGCCGAGGTTGCGCAGTACGGTGGAGTCGGTCAGGTCGCGCTGCCAGCGGGAGATTGGCAACTTGCTGGCCAGGTGCTGGAACAGGGCGTTGGCGATCCCGAGGTTGCCTTCGGAGTTTTCGAAGTCGATCGGGTTGACCTTGTGCGGCATGGTCGACGAACCGATTTCGCCGGCAATGGTGCGCTGCTTGAAGTAGCCCAGGGAGATGTAGCCCCAGATATCGCGATCGAAGTCGATCAGGATGGTGTTGAAGCGCGCAATCGCGTCGAACAGCTCGGCGATGTAGTCGTGGGGTTCGATTTGCGTGGTGTACGGGTTGAAACCCAGGCCCAGTTCGTCTTCGATGAAGGCGCGGGCGTTTTCTTCCCAGTCGATCTCAGGATAGGCTGACAGGTGGGCGTTGTAGTTGCCTACGGCGCCGTTGATCTTGCCCAGCAGCGGTACGGCCGCGACTTGAGCGATCTGGCGCTCCAGGCGGTACACCACGTTGGCCAGTTCTTTACCCAGGGTGGTCGGCGAAGCCGGCTGGCCGTGGGTGCGCGACAGCATCGGAACGTCGGCGAAACGGATCGCCAGTTCGCGGATGGCGTCGGCAGTCTGGCGCATCAGTGGCAGCATCACGTCATCACGGCCTTCGCGCAGCATCAGGGCGTGGGACAGGTTGTTGATGTCCTCGCTGGTGCAGGCAAAGTGGATGAACTCGCTGACTTTGGCCAGTTCCGGCAGCTTGGCCGCTTGCTCTTTGAGCAGGTATTCGATGGCTTTAACGTCGTGGTTGGTGGTGCGCTCGATCTCTTTGACACGCTCGGCGTGCTCCAGAGCGAAGTTTTCCGCCAGGGCGTTCAGCACAGCGTTGGCTTCGGCGGAGAACGCCGGCACTTCGCTGATGCCAGGGTGAGCGGCCAGGCGCTGGAGCCAGCGCACTTCAACCAGAACACGAGCACGGATCAAGCCGTATTCGCTGAAAATAGGGCGCAGGGCCTGGGTTTTGCCGGCGTAGCGGCCGTCAACAGGGGAAACCGCAGTGAGCGAAGAAAGCTGCATGGGGTGTTCTCGGACAGTCGGGCAACGAAATGGGGCGCGTATCATACATGAAAAAATCCGCCGGTCCGTTGCCAACTGACCGGCGTATTACGCGTGGGGCTATAAAAAAATCGGTTGCTGCGACTTATTCGTTGCGCATCAACGGGTAAAGCTCTTTCAGCAATTTGCGTCGGCTGACCACCAACTGCCAGCGATGACCGCCCAATTGGCGCCATAACCGCGCCGAACGAATACCGGCCAACAGCAGGGCGCGGATTTTCGAGGCGTTGTTTGGTTGTTGCAGGTTGCGCATATCGCCGTGCACCTGGATCCGCTGGCGCAAGGTGCTCAGGGTGTCCTGGTACAGGGCGCCACAGGCTGCGATCACGTTTTCGTGGGCCGGGCCAAAATGCTCGACCTGGGACTGGATCTGCGGCAGGCGCTTGCCGATGGTGTCCAGCAGGTCGTCGCGCTTGGCCAATTGACGCTCCAGGCCGAGCATCGACAGGGCGTAGCGCAGCGGCTCGCGCTGCAAGGTGCTTGGGTCGCGCTCGAGGGCACCGACCAGTGCGCGATAACCTTCGCGCAGGGCCAGGTCGTCGCCGCCGTACACTTCCAGGGTGTCCTTCGGGTCGCGGATCAGCAGGCTGCCGAGCATGCAGGTCAGGCCTGCCTCGGTGACCTGGCCGGTCTTGGCGATCTTGTCCACCAGCACCGCGGCGAGAAACACGCCGCCCAGTGCCGTCAGTTGCTCCTGGGTCGGGCTCATGCCTGGCTGCTCCAGGGTTCGGCAACTTCGATCACACCGCCCCCCAGGCAAATCTCTCCGTCATAGAACACTACCGATTGGCCCGGCGTTACGGCGCGCTGCGGGTCGTCGAAGGTGGTGCGATAGCCGGTGGCGGTTTTTTCCAGGGTGCAGGGCTGGTCGCTCTGGCGATAGCGCACTTTGGCCGTCAGGCGGCGCGGGCTGCTGAGGTCCACCGGGTTGACCCAGTAGATGTCCGAGGCCAGCAGGGCGCGGGAGAACAGCCATGGGTGGTCATTGCCCTGGCCCACGATCAGCTCGTTGTGCTCCAGGTCCTTGACCAGCACGTACCACGGCTCTTCGCCGGCGTCTTTCAGGCCGCCGATGCCCAGGCCCTGGCGCTGGCCGATGGTGTGGTACATCAAGCCGTGGTGACGGCCGATGATCTCGCCTTCGGTGGTCTTGATCTCGCCCGGTTGCGCCGGCAGGTACTGTTTGAGGAAGTCGCTGAAACGGCGCTCGCCGATAAAGCAGATCCCGGTGGAATCCTTCTTCTTGGCGGTGGTCAGGCCGTGTTTCTCGGCAATGGCGCGCACTTCGGGTTTTTCCAGCTCGCCCACCGGGAACAGGGTCTTGGCGATCTGTTCGCCGCCGACGGCGTGCAGGAAGTAGCTCTGGTCCTTGTTGGCGTCCAGGCCCTTGAGCAGTTCGGTGCGGCCATCGATGTCGCGACGGCGCACGTAGTGGCCAGTAGCAATCAGATCGGCACCGAGGATCATCGCGTAGTCGAGGAACGCCTTGAACTTGATCTCGCGGTTACACAGGATGTCCGGGTTCGGCGTGCGACCGGCCTTGTATTCGGCCAGGAAGTGCTCGAACACGTTGTCCCAGTACTCGGCGGCGAAGTTGGCGGTGTGCAGCTTGATGCCGATTTTGTCGCAGACGGCCTGGGCATCCGCCAAGTCGTCCATGGCGGTGCAATATTCCGTTCCATCGTCTTCTTCCCAGTTCTTCATGAACAGGCCTTCCACCTCATAACCCTGCTCCATGAGCAGAACGGCGGAAACGGAAGAATCCACGCCGCCGGACATACCGACGATGACGCGCTTCTTTTGTGTGTCAGAAGGGGCTGGATCACGCATAGGATTTCAACGGGAGTCTTTAAAAAGGACGCGATTCTAGCAGGCTCGCGTCTGCAAGGCTAAAGAGAAGGGCGGATCAATTCGAGGCTGTGGCGCTGGCCGGCCAGATAATCGTCGATGCAGCGGATAATCAGCTCGCTGCGCCAGTCTTCGCGCAGGGCCATCAATTCGTCACGGGTCAGCCAGCGGGCGCGCAGAATACCGTCGTCCAGTGGGTAGTCCGGGTGGTGTTGCAGGGCCTTGGCGATGAAGCATACGCGCTGATAGGTCACGCCATTGCTGGGAGCGGTGTACAGGTAAATCCCGACAATCCCGGTGGCTTCGACGTCCCAGCCGGTCTCTTCGAGGGTTTCGCGCACGGCGGCCTCGGTCAGGGTTTCGTTCGGGTCGAGGTGGCCGGCGGGCTGGTTGAGCACGGCGCGGCCGCCCTTGAGTTCTTCGACCATCAGGAAGCGGCCGTTGTCTTCGACGATGGTGGCGACGGTGATGTGGGGGAGCCAGGTCATAAAGTGCCTCGATTCAAGGTGTAACGCTGTCTTCAGGCGCGATTGCATTCAGTGTGGGAGCGGGCTTGCTCGCGAATACGGCGTGTCAGTTAAAGAGGTATTGACTGATCCACCGCATTCGCGAGCAAGCCCGCTCCCACATTTTGATTGGGTTTCTTCAATAAAAGCGCCATGTCCAGAAACAGAAACCCCGGCACAGGGCCGGGGCTTCTTTGCATCCTTACAACCTTACACCAGCGCAGCGATTGCCGCGTTGAGGGTGGCGCTTGGGCGCATGGCCTTGCTGGTCAGCTCGGCGTTCGGTGCGTAGTAGCCACCGATGTCCACTGGCTTGCCCTGGACAGCGTTGAGCTCGGCAACGATGGTTGCCTCATTCGCGGTCAGGGTCTTGGCCAGTTCGCCAAACTGCGCTTGCAATGCAGTGTCTTCGGTCTGGGCCGCCAGGGCTTGAGCCCAGTACAGCGCCAGGTAGAAGTGGCTGCCGCGGTTGTCGATGTTGCCGACTTTACGCGATGGCGACTTGTTGTTGTCGAGGAACTGGCCGGTGGCCTGGTCCAGGGTCTTGGACAGTACCAGGGCTTTCGGGTTGTTGTACGTCACACCCAAATGCTCGAGGGATGCGGCCAGGGCGAGGAACTCGCCCAGGGAATCCCAGCGCAGGAAGTTCTCTTCAACCAGTTGCTGCACATGCTTCGGAGCCGAGCCGCCAGCGCCGGTTTCGAACAGGCCGCCACCGTTCATCAGCGGCACGATCGACAGCATCTTGGCGCTGGTGCCCAGTTCCATGATCGGGAACAGGTCGGTCAGGTAGTCGCGCAGAACGTTGCCGGTCACCGAGATGGTGTCCAGGCCCTTGCGGGTGCGTTCCAGGGTGAACTTCATCGCGTCGACCGGCGACATGATGCGGATGTCCAGGCCTTCGGTGTTGTGGTCTTTCAGGTAAGCCTGAACTTTCTCGACCACGACGCCGTCGTGCGCGCGCTGTGGGTCCAGCCAGAAGATGGCCGGGGTGTTGCTGGCGCGGGCGCGGTTGACGGCCAGTTTGACCCAGTCCTGGATCGGCGCGTCTTTGGTCTGGCACATGCGGAAGATGTCGCCGGCTTCAACAGCCTGTTCCATCAGCAGGTTGCCCTTGCTGTCGGTGACGCGGACTACGCCGTCAGCCTTGATCTGGAAGGTCTTGTCGTGGGAGCCGTACTCTTCGGCTTTTTTCGCCATCAGGCCAACGTTTGGCACGCTGCCCATGGTGGTTGGGTCGAAGGCGCCATTGGCCTTGCAGTCTTCGATCACTGCCTGGTAGATAGTGGCGTAGCAGCGATCCGGGATCACCGCCTTGGTGTCGTGCAGCTGGCCGTCGGTGCCCCACATCTTGCCGGAGTCACGGATCATGGCAGGCATCGATGCGTCGACGATGACGTCGCTCGGCACGTGCAGGTTGGTGATGCCTTTGTCGGAGTTGACCATCGCCAGGGAAGGGCGAGCAGCGTATACCGCCTGGATGTCGGCTTCGATCTGCGCTTGCTGATCGGCCGGCAGGGCCTTGATGCGAGCGTACAGGTCGCCGATGCCGTTGTTCAGGTTGAAGCCGATCTGCTCCAGCACCACAGCGTGCTTGGCCAGTGCGTCTTTATAGAACTCGGCAACGATCTGGCCGAACATGATCGGGTCGGAAACCTTCATCATGGTGGCTTTCAGGTGAACCGACAGCAGCACGCCTTGTTTCTTGGCGTCTTCGATTTCAGCGGCGATGAAGCTGCGCAGGGCTTTCTTGCTCAGCACGGCGGTGTCGATGATCTCGCCAGCTTGTACGCTGGTTTTTTCCTTCAGGACGGTAGCAGTACCGTCCTTGGCGATCAGTTCGATCTTGACGGCATCAGCGCCTTCGATCTGAACGGCTTTCTCGCTGCCGTAGAAGTCGCCGTTGCTCATGTGGGCAACGTGGGACTTGGAGTCGGCAGCCCAGGCACCCATTTTGTGCGGGTGCTTGCGAGCGTAGTTCTTGACCGACAGCGGGGCGCGGCGGTCGGAGTTGCCTTCGCGCAGTACCGGGTTCACGGCGCTGCCCTTGACCTTGTCGTAACGTGCACGGGTTTCTTTTTCCGCGTCGGTGGTTACGGTTTCCGGGTAGTCCGGCAGGGCGTAGCCCTGGGCCTGCAGTTCCTTGATCGCAGCTTGCAGCTGAGGGGTCGAGGCACTGATGTTCGGCAGCTTGATGATGTTGGCTTCAGGGGTAACGGCCAGGTCGCCCAGTTCGGCGAGGTGGTCCGGCACGGCCTTGGCGCCCAGTTGCTCGGGGAAGCTTGCGAGGATGCGCGCGGCCAGGGAAATGTCGCGGGTTTCCACGGCAATATCAGCGGAAGCGGTGAAGGCCTCTACGATAGGCAGCAGTGAATAGGTGGCGAGGGCTGGGGCTTCGTCGGTGAAGGTGTAGATGATCTTCGAGCGGGTGGGCATATTCGGATTAACTCTCTTCTTTGCTGAAAGCATGCGCAGAAACTCGAGATGCGCCGGGTAAAGCGCGTTCGTTCAAAGTCATCCATGAGCGAAATGTCGAAGTTTCTTCGCGGTGATGTTGGGTTGCATCAGTCGAGCGTCAAGCGGGTGAGCTACTGTAGTAGCTCGGCTTTTCTGGCGGAGGGCGTCTGTCTAGAGCGGTCGGCCGTCGTGACTCTTTGGTCAGCGGCGGCATTATACATAGGTCGCTATGCTTACGCCGAGCCTTCATACAAAAGGTGTGTCGTCCATTGGTCTAAAGGTCGCAGGCAGCGGGTTGCGCCTAAAGTCGCATGATGTGCTCAAGATTGGCGCTTTTCCCTTTGCTTTCAAGCTTGTAGGCCGCTAAATGTGCTGTTTTCGACGCGAATGTGCAGGGCCTGAGGTTTCAGTCCTCATTTATCTGGAGTAGGCTCGAACGCAGCCAGATGTTCAATCCATAGATGGAGTTCAGCATGGGATACAAGAAGATTCAGGTTCCGGCAGTCGGCGACAAAATCACCGTCAATGCAGACCATTCTCTCAATGTTCCTGACAACCCGATCATCCCCTTCATCGAGGGTGACGGTATTGGCGTCGACATCAGCCCGGTGATGATCAAGGTGGTCGATGCAGCTGTTAACAAGGCTTATGGCGGCAAGCGCAAAATCTCCTGGATGGAGGTGTATGCCGGCGAAAAGGCCACCCAGGTTTACGACCAGGACACCTGGCTGCCCCAGGAAACCCTGGATGCGGTCAAGGACTACGTGGTTTCCATCAAGGGCCCGCTGACCACCCCAGTCGGTGGCGGTATCCGTTCGCTGAACGTGGCCCTGCGCCAACAGCTCGACCTTTATGTGTGCCTGCGCCCGGTACGCTGGTTCGAAGGCGTGCCAAGCCCGGTCAAGAAGCCAGGCGATGTGGACATGACCATCTTCCGCGAGAACTCCGAGGATATTTACGCCGGCATCGAGTGGAAAGCCGGCTCCCCGGAAGCGATCAAGGTCATCAAGTTCCTGAAGGAAGAGATGGGCGTCACCAAGATCCGTTTCGACCAGAACTGCGGGATCGGCATCAAGCCGGTGTCCCTGGAAGGCACCAAGCGCCTGGCGCGCAAGGCCTTGCAGTATGTCGTGGATAACGACCGCGACTCGCTGACCATTGTGCACAAAGGCAACATCATGAAGTTCACCGAAGGTGCCTTCAAGGAATGGGCCTACGAAGTGGCGGCCGAAGAGTTCGGCGCGACCCTGTTGGATGGCGGCCCGTGGATGCAATTCAAGAACCCGCGCACCGGCAAGAATGTGGTGGTCAAGGACGCCATTGCCGACGCCATGCTCCAGCAGATCCTGCTGCGCCCGGCCGAATACGACGTGATCGCCACCCTTAACCTTAACGGTGACTATCTGTCCGACGCACTGGCGGCGGAAGTGGGCGGTATCGGTATTGCGCCGGGCGCCAACCTGTCCGACACCGTGGCGATGTTCGAAGCCACCCACGGTACTGCGCCGAAGTATGCCGGCAAGGACCAGGTCAACCCGGGTTCGCTGATCCTGTCGGCGGAAATGATGTTGCGCCACATGGGCTGGACCGAAGCGGCGGACCTGATCATCAAGGGTACCAACGGCGCCATTTCGGCCAAGACGGTGACCTATGACTTCCACCGCTTGATGGACGGCGCCAAGTTGCTGTCGTCGTCGGCGTTCGGGGATGCGCTGATTTCGCATATGTAAGCTGATACAGGGGCGTAAAAAAACCGGCCTGATGGGCCGGTTTTTTTTAGAGCGTTTGCTCAGTGGCTGATCAGGCCAGTTGTCTTTTTGATTTTTGAGCGACGCCCTCTTTGGGGGTAGTGGCGCTGACTGGAGCGCTGATATTCACTGCGTGCAAGCCCTTGGGTCCCTGAATGATGTCGAAGGAAACCGGTTGCCCTGCCTTTAGTGTCTTGTAGCCATCCATTTGGATAGCCGAGTAATGCGCAAATAGGTCGTCAGTCTTGTCGTCTTCGTTGATGAAGCCGTAACCCTTGGCATTGTTGAACCACTTGACCTTACCGCTCGCCATGCCCATATCCCTCTGCACCAGACTCCATCACTGGAGTATCATCCAGTTTATCCGTCCTAACCCGAATAAATAAGGTTGACTGCGCGGACCTTTTTTACCCACTGTGGGTTCTATTGGTTGTAACACTGATTTGCCGATAGTCAAGGCGACCAGTCGGTCAGAGTTGAAATTCTGACAGGTCGCCCCCACCACTGTATTTGAACCACTGACGAACCTTTCTTTCCATGCATGCAATCAGCCAGATTCGACTAACATTCAATCAGGATCGCCCGGATCATCAAGAAGACGACGACGGTTCTGCAGGCATTGCTGTCCAGGAGGCCAAGCCTGCTTTACAGGCGCCGCCGATGTACAAGGTGGTTTTGTTCAATGATGACTACACACCGATGGATTTCGTCGTCGAAGTACTCGAGGTGTTTTTTAACCTGAACCGCGAGTTGGCGACCAAGGTAATGCTGGCCGTTCACACAGAAGGACGGGCAGTATGTGGAGTGTTTACCCGCGACATCGCCGAGACAAAGGCCATGCAGGTCAACCAGTACGCCAGGGAAAGCCAGCATCCGCTACTCTGTGAAATCGAGAAGGACGGTTAACTCCGACCACTTGGGTATGAGGTGAAGCTATGTTAAACCGCGAGCTCGAAGTCACCCTCAATCTTGCCTTCAAGGAGGCCCGTTCGAAGCGTCATGAATTCATGACCGTCGAACACCTGCTGCTGGCACTTTTGGATAACGAAGCTGCCGCCACCGTACTGCGTGCGTGTGGTGCCAATCTCGACAAACTCAAGCATGACCTGCAGGAGTTTATCGACTCCACCACGCCGTTGATCCCCGTTCATGACGAGGACCGCGAGACCCAGCCAACCCTGGGCTTCCAGCGGGTACTGCAGCGTGCCGTTTTCCACGTACAGAGCTCCGGCAAGCGCGAAGTCACAGGGGCCAATGTGCTCGTGGCGATCTTCAGCGAGCAGGAAAGCCAGGCTGTGTTCCTGCTCAAGCAGCAAAGCGTTGCCCGTATTGATGTCGTCAACTACATCGCCCATGGCATTTCCAAGGTGCCGGGGCATGGCGATCACTCGGAAGGTGAGCAGGATATGCAGGATGACGAGGGCGGTGAGTCTTCTTCTTCGAGCAACCCGCTGGACGCTTATGCCAGCAACCTCAACGAACTGGCGCGCCAGGGGCGGATCGACCCGCTGGTGGGGCGTGAGCTGGAAGTTGAGCGCGTGGCGCAGATCCTGGCGCGTCGCCGCAAGAACAACCCGTTGTTGGTCGGTGAGGCAGGCGTGGGTAAAACCGCGATTGCCGAAGGCCTGGCCAAACGCATTGTTGATAACCAGGTGCCCGACCTGCTGGCCAACAGCGTCGTCTACTCCCTTGACCTGGGCGCATTGCTCGCCGGGACCAAGTACCGTGGCGATTTCGAGAAGCGCTTCAAGGCGTTGCTCGGCGAGCTGAAAAAACGCCCGCAGGCGATCCTGTTCATTGACGAAATCCACACCATCATCGGTGCCGGTGCGGCTTCCGGTGGCGTGATGGATGCGTCGAACCTGCTCAAGCCGCTGCTGTCTTCGGGCGATATCCGTTGCATCGGTTCGACCACGTTCCAGGAATTCCGCGGGATCTTCGAAAAAGACCGTGCCCTGGCGCGCCGCTTCCAGAAAGTGGATGTGTCCGAGCCTTCGGTAGAAGACACCATTGGCATCCTGCGCGGGCTCAAGGGGCGCTTTGAAGCGCACCATGGCATCGAGTACACCGATGAGGCGCTGCGTGCAGCCGCCGAGCTGGCATCGCGCTACATCAATGACCGGCACATGCCGGACAAGGCCATCGACGTGATCGACGAGGCGGGTGCCTACCAGCGCCTGCAGCCGGTAGAGAAGCGTGTGAAACGCATCGACGTGCCTCAGGTCGAGGATATCGTGGCGAAGATCGCGCGGATTCCGCCAAAACACGTCAACACCTCCGATCGGGAGCTGCTGCGTAACCTGGAGCGCGACCTCAAGCTGACCGTGTTTGGTCAGGATGCGGCGATCGACTCGCTGTCCACCGCGATCAAGCTGTCCCGCGCTGGCCTCAAGTCGCCGGACAAGCCGGTCGGTTCGTTCCTGTTCGCCGGGCCTACCGGCGTCGGCAAGACCGAAGCGGCGCGGCAATTGGCCAAGGCCATGGGGATCGAGCTGGTGCGTTTCGACATGTCCGAGTACATGGAGCGTCACACCGTGTCGCGCCTGATCGGTGCGCCTCCGGGCTATGTCGGCTTCGACCAGGGCGGCCTGTTGACCGAGGCGATCACCAAGCAGCCACATTGCGTGCTGCTGCTCGATGAAATCGAGAAGGCGCACCCGGAAGTCTTCAACCTGCTGTTGCAGGTCATGGACCACGGCACCCTGACCGACAACAACGGGCGCAAGGCGGACTTCCGCAACGTGATCGTGATCATGACCACCAACGCCGGTGCCGAAACGGCCGCGCGGGCTTCCATTGGCTTTACTCATCAGGATCACTCTTCCGACGCCATGGAAGTGATCAAGAAGAGTTTCACGCCGGAGTTCCGCAACCGCCTGGACACCATCATTCAGTTTGGTCGCCTCAGCCATGAGGTCATCAAAAGCGTGGTGGACAAGTTCCTCACCGAGCTCCAGGCGCAGTTGGAAGACAAGCGCGTGCAGCTGGAAGTCTCGGACGCGGCGCGCAACTGGCTGGCGGAAGGTGGCTACGACGCGGCAATGGGCGCTCGGCCAATGGCTCGCCTGATCCAGGACAAGATCAAGCGCCCACTGGCGGAAGAGATCCTGTTTGGCGAACTGGCAGACCATGGTGGCGTGGTGCATATCGATCTGAAGGACGGCGAGTTGACCTTCGACTTCGAAACCACGGCTGAAATGGCCTGATAGCTGACGCAACAAAACAAAAAGGCGCCGAGAGGCGCCTTTTTGCTGTCTTGAAACCGATGCAGATCAAATGTGGGAGCGGGCTTGCTCGCGAATGCGGTGTGCCAGTCGACACAGTCAGTGACTGATATGCCGCATTCGCGAGCAAGCCCGCTCCCACAAGGGATTGCTGGTTTCAGGTAAATCGCGCGCACACAAAAACGCCCGGCATAACCGGGCGTTTTGTATTGACTTGATTAACGGGCGCGGTAAGTGATGCGCCCTTTGCTCAGGTCATAGGGCGTCAGTTCGACGCGCACTTTGTCACCGGTAAGAATACGAATGTAGTTCTTGCGCATCTTGCCGGAGATATGCGCGGTTACGACGTGCCCATTTTCCAACTCCACACGAAACATGGTGTTGGGCAGGGTGTCGACGACAGTGCCTTCCATTTCGAAGCTGTCTTCTTTCGACATGCAGTAAAGCCCTCGGTATCCAGTGAATGGCCCGGTGCAACTGCGCCAGGCAAAAGCGGCGTGCATTGTGCCCGAAAAAGGGTGTTTAAGCCAAGAGGTTCTAGTTCAACGTGACCCATCTTTGGTTAATTAGCAGCTCAATGGGCCGATATTGGGTCTTGTAGTTCATCTTTTTGCAGTTTTTTATCCAGTATCCGAGGTACACCGCCTCCAATTCCAGGCGCAAGGCTTCACCGATCTGCCACAGGATCGCAAAGCGTCCCAGGCTGCGCCGTTCCTCGGCGGGCTCATAAAAGGTGTAGACCGCCGACAGGCCATTGGGCAGCAGGTCAGTCACGGCGACCGCCACCAGTCGTCCCTCCAGCCGAAACTCATAGAAGCGCGAGAAGGGCAGGTCGCGCACCAGGAAGGTGGAAAACTGGTCGCGGCTGGGCGGGAACATGTCGCCGTCGGCGTGGCGCTGTTCGATGTAGCGTTGGTAAAGGTCGAAATATTCTTCGCTGAAGCCGGGTTTGGTGGCGGTAACGGTCAGGTCGGCGTTGCGCTTCAGGATGCGTTTCTGGTTGCGGTCCGGAAGGAACTGCGCCACCGGGATGCGCGCCGGTACGCAGGCGTTGCAGTTCTGGCAGTGCGGCCGGTAAAGGTGGTCGCCGCTGCGCCGGAAGCCCATTTCCGACAAATCGGCATACACATGCACGTCCATCGGCTGGCTGGGGTCGAGGAACAGCGTGGTGGCCTGCTCATCGGGCAGATAGCTGCATGAGTGGGGTTGAGTGGCATAAAACTTCAAACGCGCCAACTCGGTCATGATCAACCCTCGGATAAGCTTTGAAATAAGTGTAAGCCAGGTGTGGGGAAGTCGCCTAGGAAACCCACGGAGCAGAGCTGGTTTGGTCCAAATGGTCGCGCAGGTAGTTGGCGAAGTCGCTGCGGGGAATGGCGCGGGCGCCGAGGCTGTGCAGGTGATCGGTGGGCATCTGGCAGTCGATCAGCACAAAGCCCCAGGCCTGTAGTTGCCGAACCAGGGTGGCAAAGCCGTATTTCGAGGCGTTGTCGGCGCGACTGAACATGGACTCGCCGAAAAACAACTGGCCCATCGCCAGGCCGTACAGGCCGCCCACCAGTTCGCCCGCGTCCCACACCTCCACCGAATGCGCATAACCGCGCTGGTGCAGTTGCAGGTAGGCGTTCTGCATGGCTTCGGTGATCCAGGTGCCATCGGCATAACTGCGCGGCGCCGCGCACGCCTGGATCACCGCAGCGAAGTCCTGGTCGAAGGTCACTGTGTAACGCTGCTGGCGCAACAATTTGCCGAGGCTGCGGGAAACGTGCAGCTCATCGGGGAACAGTACGGTGCGTGGGTCGGGCGACCACCAGAGGATGGGCTGGCCTTCCGAGAACCAGGGAAAGCAGCCGTGGCGGTAGGCCTGGATCAGGCGGTCGGCCGACAGGTCGCCACCGGCAGCGAGCAGGCCATTGGGTTCGCGCATGGCCTTGGCCAGCGGTGGGAAGGTCAGGGTGTTGCGTTGTAACCAGGTCAGCATGGCATCCAGGCTTACGGAAGGGGAGGGCGGTAACGGCGATGTTGTCCGTTGCAAGAGCTGTGATTATTGTCGACGAAACGCTCTGGGGCTACCCCGAACATGGGATCGGTGCAGATAAGCATGAACGGGTGTTTCTGCAACTCTATGCCGGGGGCGTGGTCGTAATCGCGTACGTCGGTCGGCAAGCTAGCCTGGATTGGCAAAAACAGCTCATAAGCCTTTGTCAGTAAAGACAATGCATGCTCAAATTGAACGTTATGAAATTGAACATTGGCTATGCTGTGTAACGTAGGGCCAAGTGCGTGGCATCGCGCACACAAACCCGTACAATGCGGCCATTGGGGCGTTATCGCCGTTTCATGAATCAGTAGCAGGGTGTTAAAAGTAGCTCCACTGGCACTCGTTCATTTTTTACCTGCCCGGATTGGGCAGTGTTTTGCAGTCATTCAACAGATGGACGCGCTAAAGGCGCAGGAAAAGACCCGTTTTGAAGAAATCCGCCGCAACACCTAAAGCCGCAGTCGTGCCCGCCTGGCGCCAGCACCTGCACTACCGACTCAAGGAAGGTGCACTGATCGCCATCGGCGCGCTGTGCCTGTTCCTGATGATGGCCTTGCTCACCTATGGCAAGGACGATCCAGGCTGGAGCCACAACAGCAAGATCGAAGACGTGCAGAACTTCGGTGGTCCGGCCGGCTCCTACAGCGCCGACATCCTGTTCATGGTGCTGGGTTACTTCGCTTACATCTTCCCGTTGCTGCTGGCCATCAAGACCTGGCAGATCTTCCGCCAGCGTCACGAGCCGTGGCAATGGAGCGGCTGGCTGTTCTCCTGGCGCCTGATCGGCCTGGTGTTCCTGGTGTTGTCCGGCGCGGCCCTGGCCCATATCCATTTCCATGCACCTACCGGTCTTCCGGCCGGTGCCGGCGGCGCTCTGGGCGAAAGCCTCGGGGACCTGGCGCGCAGGACCCTGAATATCCAGGGCAGCACCCTGATGTTCATCGCGCTGTTCCTGTTCGGCCTCACCGTGTTTACCGACCTGTCCTGGTTCAAGGTCATGGACGTGACCGGCAAGATCACCCTCGACCTGCTCGAACTGTTCCAGGGCGCCGCGAATCGCTGGTGGTCGGCCCGGGTGGACCGCAAACGCATGGTTGCGCAACTGCGCGAGGTGGATACCCGCGTCAACGAGGTGGTAGCCCCGAGCACGCCGGACCGGCGTGAGCAGGCCAAGGTCAAGGAACGCCTGATCGAACGCGAGCAGGCCCTGACCAAGCACATGTCGGACCGCGAGAAGCAAGTGCCGCCGGTGATTGCCCCTGCGCCGCCGAAGGCCCCCGAGCCGAGCCACCGCGTGCAGAAAGAGAAACAGGCGCCGTTGTTTGTCGACAGCGCCGTGGAAGGCACCTTGCCGCCGATCTCGATTCTTGATCCTGCGGAAAAGAAACAGCTCAATTACTCCCCTGAATCCCTGGCGGCCGTCGGCCACCTGCTGGAAATCAAGCTCAAGGAATTCGGCGTCGAAGTCTCGGTGGATTCGATCCACCCGGGCCCGGTGATTACCCGCTACGAAATCCAGCCGGCTGCCGGCGTCAAGGTCAGCCGCATTTCCAACCTGGCCAAGGATCTGGCGCGTTCGCTGGCCGTGACCAGCGTGCGGGTGGTGGAAGTGATTCCGGGCAAGACCACCGTCGGTATCGAGATTCCCAACGAAGACCGGCAGATCGTGCGCTTCTCCGAAGTGCTGTCGACCCCGGAGTACGACAACTTCAAGTCGCCGGTCACCCTGGCCCTGGGCCACGACATCGGCGGCAAGCCGGTGATCACCGACCTGGCGAAAATGCCCCACTTGCTGGTCGCCGGTACCACCGGTTCCGGTAAGTCGGTGGGTGTGAACGCGATGATCCTGTCGATCCTGTTCAAGTCGGGCCCGGATGACGCCAAGCTGATCATGATCGACCCGAAAATGCTTGAGCTGTCGATCTACGAAGGCATTCCACACCTGTTGTGCCCGGTGGTGACCGACATGAAGGATGCGGCCAACGCCCTGCGCTGGAGCGTTGCCGAGATGGAGCGGCGCTACAAGCTGATGGCGAAGATGGGTGTGCGTAACCTGTCGGGCTTCAACGCCAAGGTCAAGGAAGCCCAGGACGCCGGCACGCCGCTGACCGACCCGTTGTACAAGCGTGAAAGCATCCACGACGAAGCGCCGCTGTTGACCAAATTGCCGACCATCGTGGTGGTGGTCGACGAATTTGCCGACATGATGATGATCGTCGGCAAGAAGGTCGAAGAGCTGATCGCCCGTATCGCCCAGAAGGCGCGGGCCGCCGGGATCCACTTGATCCTCGCGACCCAGCGTCCGTCGGTGGACGTGATCACCGGCCTGATCAAGGCCAACATCCCGACCCGCATGGCGTTCCAGGTGTCGAGCAAGATCGATTCCCGGACCATCATCGACCAGGGCGGCGCCGAGCAACTGCTGGGCCACGGTGACATGCTCTACATGCCGCCGGGCACCAGTTTGCCGATCCGTGTCCACGGCGCGTTCGTCTCCGACGATGAGGTGCACCGTGTGGTGGAAGCCTGGAAACTGCGTGGCGCCCCGGAATACAACGACGACATCCTCGCCGGCGTCGAAGAGGCCGGCAGCGGCTTCGACGGTGGCAGCGGCGGTGGCGACGATGATGCCGAGACCGATGCGCTCTACGACGAAGCGGTGCAGTTCGTGCTTGAAAGCCGCCGCGCCTCGATCTCCGCCGTACAGCGCAAGCTGAAGATTGGCTACAACCGCGCTGCCCGCATGATCGAAGCCATGGAAATGGCCGGCGTGGTCACCTCGATGAACACCAACGGCTCGCGCGAAGTGATTGCGCCAGCGCAGATGCGTGACTGATTACGTGCCGCGTGGCAACACGCGGCACGCCTTGCAACCGAATCTAAGAGGACTCCCATGCGTCTTATCCGCATGCTGTTGTTGCCTGCATTGGCCCTGACTGCTGTTTCGGCTCATGCTGACCCGGCTTCCGTCGCGAGCCTGAAAAACCTGTTGGACAAATCCCAGACCCTGACCGCGCGCTTCTCCCAGCTCACGCTGGATGCCGGTGGCACCCAGTTGCAGGAAACCGCCGGCGAGATGGCTGTGCAGCGCCCAGGGCTGTTCTACTGGCACACAGAAGGCAAGGCCGAGCAGACCATCGTCTCTGACGGCCAAAAAGTCACCCTGTGGGACCCGGACCTGGAGCAGGCGACCATCAAGAAGCTCGACCCGCGCCTGAACCAGACGCCAGCGCTGTTGCTGTCGGGCGATGTGTCGAAGATCAACGACAGCTTCGACATTACCTCCAAGCAGACCAGCAACGTGATTGAATTCACCCTTAAGCCGAAATCCAAGGACACGCTCTTTGACACGCTGTCCCTGTCGTTTGGCAACGGCGTGATCAACAACATGCGTCTGATTGACAGCGTCGGCCAGCGCACCGATATCCTGTTCTCCGGGGTCAAGGCCAACCAGCCGGTACCGGCATCCAAGTTCAAGTTCGACATCCCGAAGGGTGCCGACGTGATCCAGGAATAAACTGCCCAGAGGTTTCAAACGCTGCCCATGGACCTGTTTCGAAGTGACCCGATTGCTCAGCCTCTGGCGGCGCGCTTGCGCTCGACCAACCTGGACGAGTACGTCGGGCAGGAACACCTGCTCGCCCGCGGCAAGCCTTTGCGCGAGGCCCTTGAGCAGGGTGCGCTGCACTCGATGATTTTCTGGGGGCCGCCGGGCGTGGGTAAAACCACCCTGGCGCGGCTCCTGGCAAAAGTCTCGGATGCACACTTTGAAACGGTCTCGGCGGTGCTGGCCGGGGTCAAGGAGATCCGCCAGGCGGTGGAAGTCGCCAAGCAGCAGGCCGGGCAGTACGGCAAGCGCACCATCCTGTTCGTCGACGAAGTGCATCGCTTCAACAAGTCGCAGCAGGATGCGTTCTTGCCGTATGTCGAAGACGGCACGCTGATCTTTATTGGTGCCACCACCGAAAACCCGTCTTTTGAACTGAACAATGCCTTGCTGTCCCGGGCGCGTGTCTATGTGCTCAAGAGCCTCGACGAAGCCGCGATGCAGAAGCTCTTGCAGCGTGCGCTTAACGAAGACAAGGGCCTGGGCAAGCGCCAGTTGAGTGTCAGTGAGGAAGGCTTCAAGATCCTGCTGACTGCTGCGGATGGCGACGGTCGACGTTTTCTCAATCTGCTGGAAAACGCTTCCGACCTGGCCGAGGATGGCAGCGAAATCGGCGTCGACTTGCTGCAGAGCCTGTTGGGCGACACCCGCCGGCGTTTCGACAAGGGCGGCGAAGCGTTCTACGACCAGATTTCCGCGCTGCACAAATCTGTGCGCGGCTCCAACCCCGACGGCGCGCTGTACTGGTTTGCGCGGATGATCGACGGCGGTTGCGACCCGTTGTACCTCGCCCGGCGCGTGGTGCGCATGGCCAGCGAAGATATTGGCAATGCCGACCCGCGTGCGCTGAGCCTGTGCCTGGCCGCCTGGGAAGTGCAGGAACGCCTGGGCAGCCCGGAAGGCGAGTTGGCGGTGGCCCAGGCCATCACCTATCTGGCCTGCGCACCGAAGAGCAACGCGGTGTACATGGGCTTCAAGTCCGCCCTGCGTGCTGCCGCCGAGCATGGCTCCCTGGAAGTGCCGCTGCACTTGCGCAATGCGCCGACCAAGCTGATGAAGCAACTCGGCTACGGCGATGAGTACCGCTACGCCCACGATGAACCGGACGCCTATGCGGCTGGCGAAGATTACTTCCCGGATGACCTTGAGCCGCAGCCGTTTTACCAGCCGGTGCCCCGCGGCCTGGAGCTGAAGATCGGCGAAAAGCTCAATCACCTTGCCCAACTTGACCGGCTCAGTCCGAAACAGCGGAGAAAGTAGTGCTCAGAACGATTCTTGCCGTGTCCGTAGCCGGCATCGCTGGTACATTATTGCGTTTCGCCACCAGCACCTGGGTCAGCGCCAATTGGCCGAAGCATTTTTATGCGGCGACCCTGGCGGTCAACCTGGTGGGCTGTTTGATCATCGGCTTGTTGTACGGGTGGTTTCTGCTTCGCCCGGAAGTGCCGATTGAGATTCGTGCCGGCTTGATTGTCGGTTTTGTAGGCGGTCTGACGACCTTTTCATCCTTTTCACTGGACACGCTACGCCTGCTGGAAAGCGGGCAGGCACCGGTCGCCTTCGGGTACCTGGCCATCAGCGTGTTCGGCGGGCTGCTCGCCACTTGGGCTGGCCTGTCCTTGACCAAACTTTGATAAACGAGAGACCGACATGCTCGATTCCAAACTGTTACGTAGCAACCTTCAGGACGTAGCGGACCGCCTGGCATCCCGTGGCTTTGCCTTGGATGTTGCGCGCATCGAAGCGCTGGAAGAACAGCGCAAGACCGTCCAGACCCGCACCGAAGCACTGCAGGCTGAGCGTAATGCGCGTTCCAAATCCATCGGTCAGGCCAAGCAGCGCGGCGAAGACATCGCGCCGTTGATGGCGGACGTCGAGCGTATGGCTGGCGAGTTGGCTTCCGGCAAAGTCGAACTGGACGCGATCCAGACTGAGCTGGACTCGATCCTGCTGGGTATCCCGAACCTGCCACACGAGTCCGTGCCGATTGGCGAAGACGAAGACGGCAACGTCGAAGTCCGTCGCTGGGGCACGCCAAAAACCTTCGATTTCGAGATCAAGGACCACGTCGCCCTGGGCGAATTGACCGGTGGCCTGGACTTCGAGACAGCGGCCAAAATGTCCGGTGCGCGCTTTGCCTTGCTGCGTGGCCCGATTGCACGCATGCACCGCGCCCTGGCGCAGTTCATGATCAACCTGCACACCGGCGAGCACGGCTACGAAGAGGCTTACACCCCGTACCTGGTCCAGGCTCCGGCGCTGATGGGCACCAGCCAGCTGCCGAAATTCGAGGAAGACCTGTTCAAGATCAGCCGCGATGGCGAAGCCGACTTGTACCTGATCCCGACCGCCGAAGTGTCGCTGACCAATATCGTGGCCGGGGAAATCCTCGACGCCAAGCAACTGCCGATCAAGTTTGTCGCCCACTCGCCGTGCTTTCGCAGCGAAGCCGGTGCATCGGGCCGCGACACCCGCGGCATGATTCGCCAGCACCAGTTCGACAAGGTCGAGATGGTGCAGGTTGTCGAGCCGTCGACTTCCATGGAAGCGCTGGAAGGCCTGACCGCCAACGCCGAACGCGTCCTGCAACTGCTGGAGCTGCCGTACCGCGTTCTGGCGCTGTGCACCGGCGACATGGGTTTCAGCGCCGTGAAGACTTACGACCTGGAAGTGTGGGTGCCGAGCCAGGACAAATACCGCGAGATTTCGTCGTGCTCCAACTGCGGTGATTTCCAGGCCCGTCGCATGCAGGCGCGTTTCCGTAACCCGGAAACCGGCAAGCCCGAGCTGGTCCACACCCTCAACGGTTCGGGCCTGGCAGTAGGCCGCACCCTGGTGGCCGTGCTGGAAAACTACCAGCAGGCTGACGGTTCGATCCGCGTACCTGAAGTGCTCAAGCCGTACATGGCGGGCGTTGAGGTCATCGGCTAAATGGAATTTCTGCCGCTGTTTCATAACCTGCGCGGCAGTCGTGTGTTGGTCGTCGGTGGCGGGGAGATTGCCTTGCGCAAATCCCGGCTGCTGGCCGACGCCGGCGCGTTGTTGCGGGTGGTTGCTCCCCAGATTGAAGACCAGTTGCGTGAACTGGTGCAGGGCAGTGGCGGTGAACTGATTTTGCGTGGTTATCAGGAGGCCGACCTCGACGGTTGCACCCTGATCATCGCGGCGACCGACGACGAGCCGCTGAACGCGCAAGTGTCCAGCGATGCCCGGCGTCGTTGCGTACCGGTCAATGTGGTGGATGCGCCGGCCTTGTGCAGCGTGATCTTCCCGGCGATTGTCGACCGTTCGCCGTTGGTGATCGCAGTGTCCAGCGGCGGCGATGCGCCGGTGCTGGCACGGCTGATCCGCGCCAAGCTGGAAACCTGGATTCCGTCGACTTACGGCCAGTTGGCCGGGCTGGCGGCGCGGTTTCGCAGCCAGGTCAAAGGCTTGTTCCCGGATGTGCAGCAACGTCGCGCGTTCTGGGAAGATGTCTTCCAGGGCCCGATTGCTGATCGGCAACTGGCCGGGCAGGGCGATGAAGCCGAGCGTCTGCTGGTGGAGAAAATCAACGGCGCACCGCCGCACGCACCGGGCGAAGTCTACCTGGTGGGCGCAGGCCCGGGTGATCCGGACCTGCTGACGTTCCGCGCCTTGCGCTTGATGCAACAGGCCGACGTGGTGCTGTACGACCGCCTGGTAGCGCCGGCGATTCTTGAATTGTGCCGTCGTGATGCCGAGCGGGTGTATGTCGGCAAGCGTCGCGCCGACCATGCCGTGCCGCAGGACCAGATCAACCAGCAACTGGTGGACCTGGCCAGGCAAGGCAAGCGCGTGCTGCGGCTCAAGGGTGGCGACCCGTTCATCTTTGGGCGTGGCGGTGAAGAGATCGAAGAGCTGGCGGCCCATGGCATCCCGTTCCAGGTGGTGCCGGGTATTACCGCGGCCAGTGGTTGCGCGGCGTATGCCGGTATTCCGCTGACCCACCGCGACTATGCGCAATCGGTTCGCTTCATTACCGGGCACTTGAAGGACGGGACTTCGGACCTGCCGTGGAGTGACCTGGTGGGCCCTTCGCAGACCCTGGTGTTCTACATGGGCTTGATCGGGTTGCCGATCATCTGCGAACAGCTGATCAAGCATGGTCGTTCGGCGGATACGCCGGCGGCGTTGATCCAGCAGGGCACCACGTCCAACCAGCGGGTGTTTACCGGCACCCTGGCTGACCTGCCACGCATGGTGGCGGAACATGAGGTTCATGCGCCGACACTGGTGATTGTGGGAGAAGTGGTGCAGTTGCGTGAGAAGCTGAAGTGGTTTGAAGGCGCTCAGTCGCAAGTCTGACACGTCTCCTGTGGCGAGACCGTCTCTGTGGCTAGGGAGCTTGCTCCCGCTGGAGTGCGAAGCGCTCCCAGGATTTTGGGGCCGCTGCGCAGCCCAGCGGGAGCAAGCTCCCTCGCCACAGGGTGTGTCAGCTCAAGATGCCTTTTCCGCTCAGTCTCGCGCGGTCATGCTCCGCCTCAAACGTCTGCAACGGCCCCTTCGGCACAATCCCCGTCGGATTAATCGTGCGGTGACTGGCGTAGTAATGCCCCTTGATGTGAGCAAAATCCACCGTCTCGGCAATCCCCGGCCACTGATACAACTCCCTTAGCCAGTTCGACAGGTTCGGATAATCCGCAATTCGCCGCAGGTTGCATTTGAAGTGGCTGTAGTACACCGCATCAAACCGGATCGCCGTGGTGAAAAGCCTTACATCGGCTTCAGTCAGGTATTCTCCCGCCAGGTAACGATGCTCACCCAAGTGCTGCTCAAGGTGATCCAGTTCGGCAAACACATCATCAAATGCGGCCTCATAAGCCTTTTGTGACGTGGCAAAGCCTGCGCGGTACACACCGTTGTTCACGGCGGGATAGATTCGATCGTTCAGTGCATCAATGGTCGAGCGCTGGGCTTCGGGATAGAAATCCAGTTGATTGCCGGTCAGTTCATTAAACGCACTGTTGAACATGCGAATAATCTCCGCCGACTCATTGCTGACAATCCGCTTGAGCTTCTTGTCCCACAACACCGGCACTGTGACCCGCCCGGTGTAGCTGGCGGTGTCGGCCGTGTAGCGTTGGTGCATGAAGGTGAAGTCGTCAAGCTTGTCGCCGCTGGAGCCATGGGCCTTGTCGAAGGTCCAGCCGTTTTCCAGCATCAGCCAACTGACCACCGACACGTCGATCAGGCTTTCCAAGCCTTTGAGCTTGCGCAGGATCAATGTGCGGTGCGCCCAGGGGCAGGCGAGGGATACGTACAGATGGTAACGACCGGCTTCAGCCGCGAAACCGCCTTCGCCGGTCGGGCCGGGTTCACCATCGGCGGTCACCCAGTTGCGGCGTTGCGCCTGCTCCCGTTGGAAGGCGCCGTCTGCGCTACTCTCGTACCACTGGTCATGCCAGCGTCCTTCGATCAGCAAACCCATGACTGACTCCTTGGCTAATAAGCGTTGGAGTGCAGTCTAAAGGTCTGAGTTCGAACAAAAAGCGCAAAGGCTGGGGGTTAATGATCGACTAAATCGATTTGTCCCGGGCATCCCAGTACTGCTGGGCCAGTTCGAACGCCTGTTCCCGCGGGTGGCCGAGGCCGCGCAAGGCCAGGGCCATGGTGGCGATCAGTGCCAGTTGCGGGTAGCTATCCTGCACCTCACCGCGCCATAGCGCCTTCAAATGCTCGGGCTCCAGGGCCGCAGGCTTGACGTGGCGCTGGGCGGAGAGGGCGGGCCACTCTTCATCCCAGCTTTCGCCGCCGGTAGTGCCGTACAGGTGGCTGATGGTGTCCGGGTTGATCTCGATCTCGCCGCCGTCGCCCTTGATCACGATGGTGTTGTCGCCAAGCAGGCCGCTGGCATCGCGGTGTACGCCCTGGTAGCCCGGGTGGAAGATGCTTTGCAGGCCGCAGCGGGCGCTCAACGGGTTGAGGATGCGCGCCAGTGAATGGATCGGCGAGCGCAGGCCCAGGGTGTTGCGCAGGTCGATCATGCGCTGCAGTTGCGGCGCCCAGTCCCCCAGGGGAATAAACGCCAGGTTGCCCTGTTCAAGGGCCGCTTCCACCTGTTGCCAATTGCGGCACAACGGAATCTGCAAGCCATCCAGCAACTGCTCGGTGTAGAGCCGGCCTGCCGTATGCGCGCCGCCGCCGTGCATCAGGATACGCACGCCGTTCTGTGCCAGGCACTTGGCTGCCAGCAGGTACGACGGCAGGTGGCGTTTTTTACCGGCGTAGGTCGGCCAGTCGACATCCACATTGAGCGACGGTGCATTCAGGCGCTCGCGCACGGCTTCGGTGAAGCCTGCGAGTTCTTCCGGGCTTTCTTCCTTGTGCCGCAGCAGCATGAGGAAGGCGCCGAGCTGGGTGTCTTCGACCTTCTCGTCCAGCAGCATGCCCATGGCTTCCCGGGCTTCCTCACGGGTGAGGTTGCGGGCGCCGCGCTTGCCTTTGCCGAGGATGCGCACGAACGGCGCGAACGGGTGCTCGGCAGGGGTTTCAGTGATCAACGGGGCAAAATCAGTCATAAGCAATTCGTCGGCCTGGGCAGGCCCGCCAGCTTGGCGGCGAGTTTGGCGGGAGTGCCTTTGAACAGTCGGTTGAGGTGCAGGCTGTTGCCCTTTTCCGGGCCCAGCTTCAAGGCGGTGTACTTGATCAGCGGGCGGGTGGCGGGCGACAGCTGGAATTCGGTATAAAAGCCGCGCAGCAGTTCGAGGATTTCCCAGTGTTCCGGGGTCAGCTCCAGCTCCTCGGTAGTGGCGAGGGCGTCGGCCACGTCGCTGGACCACTCGGTCAGGTCGACGAGGTAGCCGTCCTTGTCCAGTTCGAGGGTGCGTTCACCTACGGTCAAAGTGTTCATAGCCAGGTATTGACCTTGTCATAGTCGATCGACAGCTGGACGAACGCCGGGTAATCGACACTGCCGGCCCATTCAGGCACGGCGAGGTTACGCGCCTGGCTGTCTTCGGCCAGTACAAACACTTTCACGCCCCTGGCCTGCAGGGCCTGGCAAGGCGCGCTGGCGGGTTGCAGGGCGTAGGCGCCGTCGCCGCACAGCAGGATCGCATCCTGGGTGCCACAGAGGCGCAGGCAGCTGTCCAGCCGGCTGTCGGTAAAAGGCGAGTGGGATACCACATGCAAGGTCGACATCAGAGGGTAATCACCTGGTCGTAACGGTCAATCATCTGTGTAATTTGTTCGCTGCTCAGCGGCTGTGCGTTGCCGGAGGTGGCCAGCCCGCGCACGGCGAGGCTATGGCTGCAGGCAAACACATCCTCAACCCCAAACAACTCCAACGCCTGGAGGTTGGCGCTGAGGTCTTTCTGTTGCACGGCCTTGGCGTCCTGGCTTGCGGCCAGTTGAAACACGCCGTCATCCAGAAACAACAGGCCAATCGGCAAATCAAACGCGCCGCCAGCCAATACGATATCCAGCGCTTCACGGGCGCTGGGGCCGGACCACGGCGCCTGTCGGCTGATCACCAGCAAGGATTTCGACATGTCACGGCCCTCCGAAGCAGATCAAGCGGTCAGCGGACTGGGCGGCGTCATGCAACTGCCCAAGCCCGGACAATGCCCAAGGCGCGTCCAGGTTCACCGCGCTGCGCTGATAACGGGTGGCCTCTTCGGCATTCAGCACGCCACGGCGCAGGGCCGCGGCGATGCACACCACGCCATCGAGCTGATGCTCGCTGACAAACTCGCGCCACTGACGGGCGATATCCTGCTCATCCTGCGGCGCAACAATGTTAGTGGACGCGCTGTAGACGCCATCCTGATAAAAAAACAGCCGCACAATCTCATGTCCACCCGCCAGCGCCGCCTGGGCGAACAGCAAGGCACGGCGCGAGGAGGGCGCATGGGCGGCGGAAAAAAGCGCAATCGCGAACTTCATGGAACACTCTGAAGGCAAAACCTGTGGCAATGATAAAGCCGCAGGCAACAAAAAGCCCGCCGAAGCGGGCTTTTTGCATGCGGCTGCGATCAGTCGTCGCGGCCCATGATGCCGAAGATCTGCAACAGGCTGATAAACAGGTTGTAGATCGATACATACAGGCTGATGGTGGCCATGATGTAGTTACGCTCGCCACCCTGGATGATTGCGCTGGTCTGGAACAGGATGCAGGCCGAGGAGAACAGCACGAAACCTGCGCTGATCGCCAGTTGCAGGCCGCTGATCTGGAAGAACATGCCTGCCAGTACGGCAGCCAGCAACACGAAGAAACCGGCGGTGATGAAACCACCCAGGAAGCTCATGTCCTTGCGGGAGATCAGCACGTAGGCCGACAGGCCGCCAAATACCAGGGCAGTCATGGCAAATGCCGAGCTGACCACTTCCGCGCCGCCGGCCATGCCGAGGTAGCGGTTAAGGATCGGGCCGAGGATAAAGCCCATGAAACCGGTCAGGGCAAACGCCGACACCAGGCCCCAGGCCGAGTCGCGCAGCTTGTTGGTCAGGAAGAACAGACCGTAGAAGCCGATCAGCACGACGAAGATATTCGGGTAGCCGACGCGCATTTGCTGGGCTACGAAGGCCATCACGCCGCTGAACGCGAGGGTGAGAGCGAGCAAGCCGTACGTATTGCGCAGGACGCGGCTAACTTCTAGCTGCTCAGCCTGCGCGTTTCCATTCACTGCGTAATTTTGTTCGCGCATGGCGACACTCCTTCAGTTTTGAAACATTCAGTCGCAAGGATCATAACAGACGCTCTGTAACAAGCTATGGCGAGAGTTTGACAGTGTGTTTCATTCGGGTATTATGGCGCCCGCTGAGGCAGGATGAGCTACGCTAATCCTGTGTTGCACAAGGGAAATTGGCAGAGTGGTTGAATGCACCGGTCTTGAAAACCGGCGGACGTTAATAGCGTCTCCAGGGTTCGAATCCCTGGTTTCCCGCCAAAATTTACTCAAGAGCCCCGCTATTGCGGGGCTTTTGCGTTTCTGGGGTTCAGGAATACACCTCTAATCGTTTCCGCATCATTTCAGGCAGTTTTCGCAACTCTGCAAAAAGTGGGCGTCAACGGGTAGGGTTCACTATTTCACCCACGCGCCGATAACCGTCTCGGTTATCAGTTCACGCCGGAGAAGTCAGGCACCCAAGCCGGGCGCGCTGACTGGCGTGATTCGTTACTGAGAAAAGGCGCAATTACAGGTGGAAGTCGCCCGCAGCCTCCGGCTGGTAAAGCACTTTCTTGATCTCAATCCGGCGGGTCCGGTCAGCAATTCGCCAGTCGATGGCGTCTCCCTCCTGATAGCCAAGGATGGCGGTGCCTATGTCGGAATACACGGAATGCTTTGCTGCGTTGCTGTCCGCGTCTTCAGGGTAGACCAAGGCCACTTCGAACTCTTCATCGTCCAGTTGCAGCAAGGCCCTGGAGTTCATCGTGATGACATTGCACGCCACCTGCTGCGGCTTGACGACAATGGCCCGCTCAAGCTCATGTTCGAGTTCAACAACCGCCGGGCCTTGCTCGAACGCGATCAGATCCTCGAGCCTGGCCTTGTCGATTTCAGTGATGTAGATCCTGGTGGAGTCGCCACCGGCGCCTTCGCGCAAGAACTGGAAATAGCGCGCCGCCGTCATGGAAAATGACGTCAATGTCGGCGTTTCGCTCTCCAGCATAAAGCCGCTGCGCAGAAAGGCTTTCAGCGAGCGCGAGTTGTCCGGGTGAATCTTGGCGATGAGCTTCTCGGCCCGCATGTCGAGGAAGGCCAGTTTCATGCCTTCGCGGATCGTGCTGGCGCCCAGGTTCCGGCCCCATTTGTCGCTGTCTCCGATGACCAGGACAATCTCGCAATTTGAGCCGGTCTTGATGAGACGGACAAAGCCCACCGGGGCGTCATGCCGGTCATAGGCCATAAAGAATCTGCCGCCCTGGTTGAATAGATGAGTCAGGATCGGCAACTGAGTCCGATCAATGACTTGCTCAATGGAGCGGGAGACATGACGCGAATCGCTCAGGTAGCAGGTGATGCGTTCATCCTCTAACCAATCCACCAACGTCAGCGCGTGCGCCCGCGTAATTTCAGGGCACAGCGAAATGAAAGGCTTGTTCATCTTGACCACACTTATTTGTAAAGGATTGAAGCCCTTCATGGATATGTCATGGCGGTTCTTCGGCAACCGGATATTTTAAGACATGCCGCGAGTAATGGCGAACATGCCAGAGAGTTCCAAGAAGCCACCGCTTGCTGAACCCGACCCAGGCAAGCACTCAAGAGAAAGGTGGGCTGACTGCGCATCGCAGCCTGAGGGCGGCCTGTCTATCCAACCGAGCAAGCCGTTCCCGGCTGGTACTCAAATGTAAAAATTTTTATCTGCCCTCTTGAAAATTTTCCCGGCGAACATAAATTTTCATCACGCGACGCCGAATGCGGGTCGCGCACTTAATCACTTGGATTTAATCAGGAGATTTTGAGATGGCTACTACCCTTTCGTTGGCCCCTTTGTTCCGTCAATCCGTGGGCTTCGATCGCTTCAATGACCTGTTTGAGTCGGCGCTTCGCAGCGAGGCTCCGAACACTTATCCGCCTCACAATGTGGAAAAGCACGGTGATGACGAATATCGCATTGTCATTGCTGTCGCTGGGCTTACTGAAGCGGATCTGGATATACAGGTCGAGAAGGGCGTTTTGACAGTCGTTGGCGACAAGCGCGAAACCGAGAAAGCAGTCACTTATCTGCACCAGGGCATCGCGCAACGAGCATTTCGGCTGTCGTTCCGGCTGGCAGATCATATCGAGGTGCGCGGTGCTTCGATGAACAACGGGCTGTTAAGCATCGACTTGCTGCGCGTGGTTCCTGAAGAGGCCAAGCCCAAGCGCATCACGATTGGCAGCGGGAAAGAGCCCGAACTGCGTCAGGTTAGTTTGCAATAAGTCAGCGGTAACAAAAAAGGCGCTCTTGGTAGCGCCTTTTTTTGTGTGTGGAATCAAAACGCCTACCGATCAATACCTGGCTACGGAGAGTACCCGGTAGATCCATCAACCGGGCACTCCCGCCTGTTTAGAAGATATTCAACGGGTACTCGGTAATCAGGCGTGTCTGCACCAGATGCCCCCCGGTGGACGCATCACCATCGTGCCAGGCTTCCCTCAGGCGGAAGGACAGCTTCTTGGCCGGGCCACTCTGCACGACGTATTTCACTTCGGCGTCGGTTTCGTGTTCCTGGTCGTTGGCGCCATAGAACCCGGTGTAGGCCGAATTGCCGGGGGTATGCGTACCGTCGATGCCAGCACCGCGAATATGGCGGGCCATGAAGCTCAGGCCGGGGGCGCCAAAGGCTCCCATGTCCAGGTCATAGCGCATCTGCCAGGACCGCTCGCCCGGGCCGTTGAAGTCGGAGTATTGCACCGAGTCAGCCAGGTTGATCGAGTTGCCGTAGCGCCCGGCACCGACGCCGGCATTGGTCTCCCCAAAGCCGACGTAGTCGAACGGCTCGTCACCATGCACTTTCTGCCCGGCCAGGGTGAAGGTCTGTGCACCCAGGGTGTAGGCAGCCGCCAGCGAGGCTGCGGTGGTGTCGATGGTCCCGGCCTTGGCGCTGCCGTCGTCCAGTGTGCGATAGAGGTTGAAGTCCAGCGCGACGGATTGGTCATCGGTCAGTGGATGAACAAGGTTCAGGTTGACGTAGTACTGATTCCACACGTCTTCCAGGTGTGCTCCGTACAGCGACGCGGTGAATTCCTTGCTGAACTGGTATTTGCCGCCCGCGAAGCTGGCCGACGACGCTTCCACGCCCGCATAGCTGGCGAGAATGTCGCCGCTGCGCGAGGTGGTGGTGGTACCGGTGCCGGAGGTGTAATGGCCGGCCTCCAGGTTCAGGCCGGTGATTTCATGGCTGTCGATCTGGAAGCCTGTTGCGGTCTGTGGCATCAGGTAGTTATCGGCGGTGGCGAACACCGGCGACGTAGGCTGCAGGTCGCCGACCTTGAGCGTGGTATTGGAAATACGGAACTTGACGTCACCACCAGCCTTCGCGAAGCCATGATCCGGATTGCCATTGGCGTCGGACGGTATGTTCGGGCCACCGGCGCGGTCGGTGTCCCCGTCGATGCGCAACGCCAGGTCGGCAAACGCATCAATGCCGATGCCAATGGTGCCTTGAGTGAAGCCCGAGCTGTAGGTCGCCATCAGCGCCTGGCTCCAGTCACGGGTGTGGGCGCCGTTGCCGTTCTGGTTCCAGAACAGGTTGCGGTTGAGGATATTCAAGCTGCTGTCGGCGACAAAGCCCTTGGAGTCGGACTGATCGCTGGCATAGCTCATGGCCGGCAAGGCAAATGCCAGCGCCACGGCCAAGGTATTGAGCTGAAGTAACGGTTGACGTTTTTTCATTATATTTTGCTCCTGTGCACGAGTTCGTGTGGGAGCATTAAGGCGACAGCCCAGGCCATCAACAAATGAAACTGGATGAAGGTTTTGATATCCCTTTTACCAAATTCCAGGCAAAGAAAAGCCCGCGATGGGGAGTGCGGGCTTAAAGGTGTTCACTTAGGAGCTGGAGTGACGATAAGCGCTCGAGTGTGAAAGGGATGTGAAAGGCTGTTGGGTGCGTAGCGTATTTATCACGAGTGATCCTCTCCTCGCACAATCCTTCCGGCCTTCACCTCATCCGCGTACCCGCTGAGCTTTTCCTGCTGAGCCGCGAGCAGTGCACCCATCTTCATCAGGGCGACTGCTTCGTCGGGTGATTTGGCGACCCCGGCGATAGTGGCCAATTGATTGACCGACCAGGCGATAACGGCCGTCGCATCTTCGAGGTCGTAGAACAGTTCCTGCTGTGCGGTCCTTGGGCCGTCGAGCATTTCCATCAGTTCTGCCATTTACCCGTGCTCTCCAAAAAAGTGGTTCAGTGCGATCAGCTCAGGCACCGTTGCGCCAATCCTCCTGTAAGCCGGCAAACACGGCAATCGCGATTTTCCCTTGAATGCCGTTGTTGGGGCTTTCAAGGCGGGAATGGGCGAGCGGGATGTCAGCAAGGGAATAGACCGCGCCGACGTATGGCCGCAGTTGACCGTTTGCTATCAGTGCGCTCATTTCATCCAGCTTACCGCGGTTCTGTCGTGTGAAAACGAAGTGATAACTCGCGTTCCTGCCCCAGGCCTGGACGAGGTTCTGGGGGTGCGCCGTGTCCACAATCGTGACCACGCGACCCAGTTGCGCAAGCGCGTCCGGGCTACGGGACAATGTGGTGCCGCCGATGGTATCGAACACCACATCAACGCCACGGCCACCCGTTTCCCGCAGGATGGCGTCGACGTAATCTTCCTTTTCGTAGTCGATGATTACGTCCGCGCCCAGGCTTCGCGCGAACTCGACATTGACGTCGCGTACGGTGGTGAACACCTGGGCGCCAATGGCTTTCGCCAGTTGGATCGCCACATGGCCGACGCCGCCCGCGCCGCCGTGCACCAGGATGCTTTCTCCCACCCTGAGGGCTGCACGCACCACCAGCGCTTCCCAGGCGGTCCCGCCGACCAGGCTCAGGCTTGCTGCTTCAAGGTGACTCAGGGCAGGGGGCTTCTTCCCGATAATGCCTTCGGCCGCCACGTGGTATTCGGCATAGCTGCCGGGTCCGTCAAATATTTGCGGGGTGTACCAGACTTCGTCGCCTGGCGCGAAGGACGTAACCCCTGGCCCGACTTCCTCAACGACCCCCGATACGTCATGCCCGGTAATCGCCGGTAGCGGCACCAGGTCAGCGTAGTCGCCACGTCGGACCTGGTAATCCAGCGGGTTGATGGAGGTTGCGTGTACGCGGACCAGGACTTGCCCCGTGTGCGGAACGGGCTTGGGAACGTCGCGAAGTTCGAATGATTCCGGGCCGCCAAATGACTTGAGTATCAACGCCTTCATTGCATTTCCTCGTTTCGACAAAAAGGGATATCGCGAAATCTCGATATTCTGTGATAAAAAAACTACAAATCTTTCCCTATGATCTCGGCAAGCCTGCGGATGGTGGCTTCATTGCGCTTGTAGTAAGTCCACTGGCCGATGCGCCTGACTTCGACCAGGCCCACCCGTTGCAGCGTTGCCAGGTAACCGGACACCGTCGACTGCGAGAGCCCGATGCCTTCCTGAATACTGCTGACGCACACGCCCACCGTGTGAACGTCCCCTTCATCTTGTGCAGGGAAGTTCTTCTCGGGGTCCTTCAAACCTTTCAGGATTTCGAGGCGTGTCTGGTTTGAGAGGGCTTTGAATATTTCGAGTAATTCCATGGCGCGATCATATCGAGAATTATCGATATGTCAATGTGTGTCAGACATAACGGGTAGTCAGTTTCAGGCCTCACCGGAGGCGGCGACCAAGGACCTGTCGCGCTGCGGGCCTCTGAGCTATAACAGTGTAAAAGCACAAAAAACAAACACGTTTCCGGGCTGTTTTCAGGAGAGAACTCATGAGCGCCATGGACGCGGGGCAAGTGGTGCCTGGCTACGTAACCTTCGTCGGGCGTGAGGCATCGTGGGCCGGACGCCAGTTCATGAGCTTCAGCTATAGCGTCAATGGGCAGCACTTTCACAAGTCTCTCAACGAGACGGTTGACGCTTGGTCAACGACGGCGCTTCGTAAAGCCTCGTATGGCTTGCGAGTGGGAGACCCGGTGTCTGTCTGGTGTTCTCTCACCGACCCCGAGGTGTGTTGCATTGGCGAAAAACCAGCAGAGAAACCCGCGATCCTGCGGTGGATAGAGTCTCTCGGAGCGTTAGGGCCGTTATGAAATTGATCCCCACCGTTCGTCCATCGGCCGGCACTCGCGACACCGCATCGTTTCTCATGTTCAAGCACGGACATCCCGCGCTAGAACGGAGAGCCAGCATGGAAATTAACGAGAAGGCCCCTGGGAATGTATCCCAGCAAGGCGTAACGCGCGGTACAGACAATGAAACCGGGCATGATCCTCGGCGCGATCAACCTGAAGCGCCTCTACCACCGGACGATGATGCCCCTCTGGAAGAGGATATGTCGGATGTGGATGCAGCTGATTCTGTCGCGAGTGAACACCCCGACAACTGAAGCATCCGAATCAGCCCGACGCACACTGCGTCGGGCTTTTCGGTGTCAAGCGACGATTACGGCATCAGCACCGAATCAACCACATGAATCACGCCATTGGACTGCATCACATCCGCAATGCTGATGCTGGCCTTGCCCCCCTTGGCATCCACCACCCACAGTTTGCCGTCATGCAGCTTGATCGTCAGCGACTCACCCTGCACGGTTTTCAACATCACGGTACCGCCGTTCTTCTTGGCGTCGGCCATCAGTTGTGCAGAGGTATGAGTGCCAGCCACCACGTGATAGGTCAGGATTTTTGTGAGATCGGCTTTGTGCTCAGGTTTCACAAGCGTATCCACGGTGCCTGCGGGGAGCTTGGCGAAAGCTTCGTTGGTCGGTGCGAATACGGTGAACGGGCCTTTGCTGTTAAGGGTATCCACCAGTCCGGCTGCCTTGACCGCCGCCACCAGAGTGGTGTGGTCCTTTGAGTTGACTGCGTTTTCGACGATGGTTTTCGTCGGATACATCGCCGCGCCGCCCACCATTACGGTGTCGGCGGCAAAACTTAGGGATGTGGTGACGGAGAGGATCGTAAAGCAGGCAACGGCAGCAATTTTTTTGTAGATGGCGTGCATGATGTATCTCCTTGGTGCTTGTGCCCTCCGGGTGAGGGTATTGAATCTACGTACCAAGGATCAAAGTGGATGCACCTCTGGAAAAATTATTGGTTTGCCGCCCTCACTGCACTTTTTCCCGTTCTTCCGATCTATCTCTGTCCCGACCACACTAATTTCCGGCGTGGACAGCAGACCCAGACCTGGTGCCGATGGATCGCACGTTACCTGTTTTTATCACCCGATGGATGCGTCAGCCGCTGTGGCTGGCTGCGGTTTTGATGCTTTGCGCCAACGGTTGCAGCCAGCAGCAGGGGCGCGATATTGCCACGCAGTTCAGCAACGGCAAGCCCGACGAGTTCTTCCAGACCAGCGTTGATCGCATGGCCACCCTGAGCATGCGCGACAACCTGCAAAGCCTGTATCTGCTGATGAGCAAGCTCTACCTGCGCAACCCCAACCAGTGGCGTCAATCGGGTTACACCGACGCGGTGACCGCCGCCCGGCAAATCCGCCAGGCCATCGAACTTCGCCAACCGCTACCTGCCCTGGGGGATCGTCGCGACCTGGCGGCGCTGAGCTATTCCCTGAGCCCGGAGTTTCGCGGCGACCGGGTAGGCGCCTTCATCTACGCGATCGGCAGCATGCTGGTGACGGCACACGGCGGGCGCACCGAGTTTTATATAACGGACTCGATCAACCCGCAGTTCGTCAGCAATGCCGCGCGCAATATCGAGAAGGCCACCTGGCTGCTCAGTCAGCGCCAGGATGCCAATGGCTCGCTGTTGCTGTTCTCCAACGAGATCTCGGAGGCGGGCAGCAACCTCAGCTTTGCCGTGGAGTTCGGCAAGATCGTCGCGCGCCTCGACCTGTTGACCCAGATGCTCGACGAACGCTACCGGCGCATCGGGCTCAACTACGCGCAAAGCTTGCTGCTGATGAATTTCCTGCCGGTGCAGTGACGATGCGGGCCTCCCTCACCCCTCGGTTTGCGCTTTGCCGCGGGCAACGGTTTTCTTCGGCGCGCGCATCAGCAGTGGGCCGAACGTCGCGAGCAAACCGAGCATCACCAGCGGGAAGAACATCAGCTTGCTCAGGCCGAAGTTGCTGACGATGACGGTGATGACGGCGGGGCCCACCAGCATCCCGGAAAATCCGATGCAGTTGACGATGCCGATATTGCGCCCGGCATGTGCCGGGTCCCGGCGCCCGGCGGCGGAGATCATCAACGGTGCGATGCACGAAAGGCCGAGGCCAAACAACGCGAAGCCGACAACGCCGGTCACGGCCGTACCGCCCAATATCGTGGTGATCATGCCGAGGACGCACAACGTACCGCATCCAAACACCACCTGCGCATTACCGAACGCAGCGGCCAGGCGGTCGCCAAAAAGGCGCCCCACGAATGACGCACCGACGAACAGTGAGACCGCCATGCCTGCGGTCGAGGTGGTGGTCGCGAACTCCCGGCGAATGTATTCCTGGCCCCAGTCGGCAATTGCGTTTTCGCCCATCATGCTGCCCAGCAGCAAGGTGCCGAGAGCGATCATCACCAGCAGTGTCTTGGCCGAAGGGCTCTTGCCGGTTTCGTCCCGGGATTGGGTGCCGGCTTGCCAGTCGTCGAGCTGGGCGTCGGGCACATCATGCTTGCCCAGCAACCATCGGCTGAACACACAGCCCAGAATGAACATCGCCAGGCCCAGTACGGTGTAAGGCACCAGCACGCTGTCGGTGTAGAACCGGGTCAGCCAACTGCATGCCATGCCCAGCAGGAAGCCGCCCAGGGAATAGAAGGCATGGAAGCCGGACATGATCGAGCGTCGATAAAACCGTTCAACCTGCACGCCGTGGGCATTCAAGGCGGTATCCAGGGCGCCGCGCAACAGCCCCAGCACAGAGCCGAAACACAGCGCAAACCAGAAACCGTTGACGAAGCCCAGCGGGATAATCGAAAGGGGATAGGCGAGGGCGCCAAGGGTAATTACCGGCTTGGCGCCGAAGGTGTCCAGCAGCCGCCCGACCAGCAGCGCACCGGCTGCGGAACCGACACCGACCCCGAGGGCAATCAGGCCGAAACTCGAGTCCCCGAGTTCTCCCGTCAGGCCAAGCTGGGTCCTGAACACGCTTACACCGGTGGACCAGATGTACATCATGGCGCCGATCATCATGAAGCCGAGAAAGGTGGCGATACGTGCCTTGCGAATACGCGGGGGGATCGGGGTTTTCTGGAAAGTGCTTATCACGCTGCATGGTCCCTTTTGTTTTTGTGGGGTGGTTATGCAATTTTGGGTTATACGAATAACCTTGCGGAAGTAAAACCTGCACCCTGTGGGCTGTCAATGCTTTATCAATCCAGAATATGTAACAGTAACAAGGCAGTGGCTGGCGCTTGAGTTTTAAGTTATACGTATAACTCCAACTGTTCAGGTATTGGGGTTTCCGTGTCGTCTCAAGAGTTGTTATTGCCGTGCTCCACGCCGCATATGTCGGCCTACCGCTTGACGTTTCTGCTGTCCGGCCTGTGCATGGGCGCCTGGGCGCCGCTGGTTCCCTATGCGCGCAGCCGGGCCGGGGTGGACGACGGCGCATTGGGCATCCTGTTGCTGTGCCTGGGCCTCGGCTCACTGGTGATGATGCCGCTGGCGGGCATCCTGAACGCCCGCAAAGGTTGCCGCTTTACCATGCACATCGGCATCGCCCTGGTGTTTCTGACGCTGCCTCTGCTGGCGACCACACATTCATTCTTGGGCTTGATGTTTGCCCTGACCGTGTTCGGTGCAGGGTGCGGCGCAGTGGATGTGACGATGAACGTACAGGGCGTGATGGTTGAGCGTGCGACCGGGCGGTCCTTGATGTCGGGTTTTCATGGCTTGTTCAGCCTGGGCACGATTGTCAGTGCGGCGGGGATCACCGCGCTGCTCTGGCTGGGCGCCACGCCGTTGCTGGCCAGCAGCGCGGTGATGGCGGCACTGGCTGCGTTTGTCCTGAGTTACGGGCGCCAGATGCTCGGGCGCAGCGGCGAAGAGGGCAGCCCGATCTTTGTGCGGCCCACGCGTAAAGTCCTGGTGCTGGGGGTGCTGTGCCTGTTCGCGTTTCTGGCCGAAGGTGCGATTCTCGACTGGAGCGCGGTGTTCCTGACCCAGGTGCGTGATGTCGAGCCTTCCATTGCAGGCCTGGGCTACGCCTGCTTCGCCGTGATGATGGCGTTGGGGCGCTTGAGTGGCGACCGGATTCTGCTCAGGCTCGGCGCCCGGCTAGTACTGGTGGGCGGTGGCCTGATTGTAATCCTGGGCTTTCTCACGGTGGTGCTCGCGACGAACTGGCAGGTGAACCTGGTGGGGTTTGCGGTCATCGGCATCGGTTTGGCCAATATCGCGCCGGTGTACCTGTCGCTGGCGGGCGCGCAAAAGACCATGCCGGGGGAACTGGCGATTGCCGCTGCCACCAGCCTCGGTTATCTGGGTATCCTGATGGGCCCGGCGGTGATCGGCTTGTTCGCCCACGCGACGAATCTATCCTGGGCGCTGCTGGCGGTTGCCTCGCTGATGGTCGCAATCATGTTCAGTGCCACACGACTGGTTCCGAAGGTTTCCCCTCAACGGGTACACTGAGCGCCTGTTTTTTCATGACCTCGCATGAGGTTTCAAAAGGATTGGGAAGCAAGCGATGGCCGTTTCAATGAAAGACGTAGCACTGGCGGCAGGGGTGTCCCAGCCTGCGGTGTCTTACGCTTACAACCGACCTTCCAAACTGTCCCCGGCCCAGCGCGAGCATATCCTCGAGGTGGCCGCTTCATTGGGCTACCCGGGCCCCAATGTGCTGGGCCGCAGCCTGCGCTCGGGCAAGATCGGCGCCATCGGGTTGATGATGATGGACAAGTTGTCCCTGGCCTTTGCCGACCCGTGCACCATCGCCATGCTGCGCGGCATCAGTGAAGTGGGCGAGTTGGAAAATGTCGCACTGACACTGTTTCCGCTCAACAACAACCGCCTGGTAGGCCGGGGCCCGGCGGCGAGCCACGGCAGCCTGGCCCTGCGCGGGCTGGTGGATGGCCTGATTATCTCGACCCTGCCCGATGATCACCCGGCGGTGCTGGCGGTGGTGAAGCACAGTATTCCGTTCGTGGTGATCGACTCGCCGCTGGTCGAGAATTCGTTTTTTGTCGGCATCGACGATCGCGGTGCGGCTCGCACGCAAATGCAGCATCTGCTGGACCTGGGCCACCGCAAGATCGGCGTCATCATTGACCGCCTCAACCCGGATGGTTACCGCGGCCCGATTGACCTGCAACGCTTCAAAAGTGCCAGTGAGCGGATTGTCCGCGAACGCCTCACCGGTTACGTGGAGGCGGCCACCGCCGCGGGCCTGGCGTTTGAAGACCTGAGCGTGATCGAGGCCGGTGGGCTGGATTCCACGTCCGGCCAGGCCGCAGCGTTCACATTGCTGACCTCCAACGACGTCACGGCAGTGGTGGCGTGCTCGGATGTGATGGCGATTGCCTGCATGAAAACCGCCCACGCCCTCAGTCGCCAAGTGCCGCAGACACTTTCGGTGATCGGCTTCGACGATATTCCCGAGGCGGTGCAGCTCGGGTTGACCACCATTGCCCAACCCATGGTGGAGAAGGGCGTGTACGCCGCACGCATGCTGACCGAGCAATTGAATGCCCCGGCTGATGCGCCGCTGGCGCCCGAGCAAAAGATTTTCGCCACCAAGCTGGTGGTGCGTACCTCGACCCGCAGTATCCAGCAGGCAGACGCCTGATCCCGTTGGTAAGGGATCGCTGTAGGAGCGGGCTTGCCTGCGATGGCATCGACTCAATACCACTGACAGACCGAGTCGACTGCATCGCAGGCAAGCCAGCTCCCACCTTTACCCGGGCTGCCCCTTGAAGTGTGCCGCTACTCTGAGGGCATTCGCCGCGATGGTCAGTGCCGGATTAACCGCCGCCGACGACGGGAAGAACGAGCTGTCCACCACCCATACATTCTCCAGGTCATGCAGCTTGCAGTTCAGGTCCAGCACGCTGGTGGTTGGGTCCTTGCCCATCACGGCAGTGCCGCACTGGTGGGAGTTCGTCGCGATGCCCATGCGCGCCTTGAGGATCAGCGGATACCCTGCATCACGCATGGTTTGGGTGGCCTTGCTCACCAGTCCTTCATGGGCCTTGAGGTTGTTCGGCGTCCAGTGAACCTTGATCGCACCGCGCTGCGCGTCGTAGGTGACGCGGTTGTCCTGGGTCGGCAGATCTTCCGAGGTCAGGTACAGGTCGACGCTGTGGTCAGTGATATAGCGTGAAGCGAATTTCGGCAGCCAGGGCCGCATGGCACTGATCATCGGCTCGCGGATTTTCCCCAGCATCTGCACGTTACCCAAGGGGAATGCGTTGTGCGGGCTGGCGCTGTACCAGTCGTTGATGGCCAGGGTTTTCTGGAAGGTCACGTTGTTCTTGCGTCGCGGGTCCACCGCCAGCATGAAGGTGCTGTTGTGCACCATGTAGTTACGCCCCAACTGCCCAGAGCTATTGCCCAGGCCATGAGGATGTTGAGCGTTCGCAGACTTGAACAGCAATGCCGCACTGTTGACTGCGCCGCACGCCAGCACGAAGCGTTTGGCACGCAGTGTCACCTCGCGTCCATCGAACAGACCCCGCGCTTGAGTCACGGTTTTGCCATCGTTATCGGTGTTCAGCTGCCGGATCGTGGTGCGAGTCATCAGCCGAATGCTGCCACTGCGCAGGGCGGGCCTGAGCGCAGAAACTTCAGCGTCGGCCTTGGCCTCCACCAGGCACGGATAGCCATCGCAGGTTGAGCACAATACGCAATCGCCGCCATCGCCATAGTCCACCGCCGCCGGCATCACGAACGGCTTGAGTCCGGCACGCTGCATGCTTTGTTCCAGCGCAACCAGGGCCGGGTCGTGCTTGAGTGCCGGTTGCGGGAAGGGTCCTGAACGCCAGGGTGCGCTTGGGTCAATGCCGGCCTGGCCATGCACGCGGTAGAGCTTTTCCGCTTCGGCGTACCAGGGTTCAAACTCGGCGTAGCTGACGGGCCACGCAGGCGACACGCCCTCGGCATGCTGGATCTCGCCAAAGTCCGCCTCGCGAAACCGTGGCAGCATGGCGCCGTAGAATTTGGTGTTGCCGCCGACGTAATAAAACACCCCCGGCGAAAATGCTTGGTTGGCCTGGTCCAGCCACGGTTCGGCATTGCGATAGCGTCCTTGGCCGAACACCGCTTCAGCGCTCCAGTTCTGGATTTCCCGGGGCAGGAAATCCCCTCGTTCGACGATCACAATATCCAGCCCGCTGTCACGCAGGGCATGGGCGAAGGTCGAACCGCCCATGCCCGAGCCGATAATCACCACGTCACAGTTGATCGTGCCATCTGCATCAGGTGTCACCACGTCGAGGGCGCGCGGTTCGCGCGGCGCCCCCGGTTGTGGATTCAGCTCTGCATGATGCGAAATCAATGCATCACTCATGTGAGCCGCTCCGGCATTTACAGGTGTTGTTCGGAATTACGGATTTGCCAGTACTCATCCTGGCGTTCGTCGGTGATGTATTCCGGAATCGGGAAGTCCCACCAGCCGGGCACCCAAGGGCCAGCCGCATCGCGGTCGGTGGGTACTTCGATCAGCACCGGCACATTCAAATCCAGCGCTTCCTGCAGGATAGGCTCAAGGTCTTCCGGGCGCTCCACACGGTAGGATTTGAGGCCGAAGGCTTCGCCCACCGCCTTGAAGTCCGGGCTGTAGGGCGTGCCGTCCGGGTGGTTGAACTCAGTGCCGATATGGCGGCTGGTCTGCTTGCGCTGGCCACCGCGAATCGACATGTAGCCGGCGTTGTTCTGGATCAGGAACACCACAGGGATATTGTTGGTCACGCAGATCGCAATTTCCTGGGAGGTCATCAGGAAATCGCCATCCCCGAGGATGCACACCACCGGCTGGTCAGGCGCCGCCAGCTTCGCACCGATGGCCGCAGGTACGGCCCAGCCCATGGACGAGAAGCCGCCGGAGGTCAGGTGGGTACGTGGCGTATAGACCGGGAAGGTCTGCTTGACCGCGCCCTGGGTGTTGCCCGAGCCAACCACCACGATGGTGTCCCGCGGGAACACTTTGCGCAGCGCGCCGAGGGGGCGTTGCGAGGTGAACGGAAAGCGATCGGAGTCACGACGGCCCGCCAGTTTGGTTTCCCATTCTTCCTGATAACCGCGCAGGTCGCTCAGGTACTCTTCGCGCTCAACCGTCTCGCCTTTCAGGCTTTCGACAATGGCGGCGAGAGCGTATTTGGCGTCGGCACAAATGCCCACGGTCACCGGGTAGTTCTTGCCGATTTCATGCGGGTCGATGTCGATGTGGATCAGCTTCGACGGCGGGATCGCGAAGGTCACGCCCTTGGCGTAGCTGGACGACGACCAGTCGGTGAAACGGCAGCCCACGGCGATGATCACGTCTGCGGTGGACGCGACTTTATTGCCGCACAGGGTGCCGGTCTGGCCGACACTGCCGGCGAACAACGGGTGATCTTCCGGGAAGCCGCTCTTGCCGTTCCAGGTGGTGACCACCGGGATCTTCCAGGCTTCGGCCAGGGCGAACAATTCCGCGCTGGCTTCGCCGGTAATCACGCCGCCGCCGATCACCAGCACCGGGCGCTTGCTCAGTTTCAGCTCTTCCACTGCGCGTGCGGTGGCTGCCGGGTCCGGGAAGCATTTGCCGATCGGGGTGCGCTCTTCGAGGGCATGCAGGGTCACTTCAGCGGCCTCGGCCTGCACATCCATCGGGATTTCCAGGTGCACCGGCCCCGGGCGTCCGGTGACCATTGCGCTCCAGGCGCGGTGCATCATGAACGGCAACTCTTCAACACGGGTCGCCACCCAATGACGCTTGGTCACGGCCTCGGCGATTTTCGGGAAGTCGTTGTCGGTGTAGCGCTCCAGCTCCTGCAGCAAGCCATGGCCACGCATGTGGGTGGGTGGCCCGCCGGTGATCAGCATCAGGCTGGTGGAGTCGGTAAACGCGGTGGCCATGCCGATTACCGTGTTGGCGGCGCCGGCACCGATGGACGTCACTGCCGCCATCGGCTTGCCGCTCACCCGGTAGTAACCGTCGGCGAGGTGCACCGCGCTCTGCTCATGGAACACCTGGATGAACTTGAGCTTGGAGTCTTCTTCGAGGAAGGCGTCGGTCAGGGTCCAGATACCGTGGCCGGGAATACCGGCGACGTATTCGACGCCATAGTTTTTCAGGGTTTGAGCCACGATCTGGCTGCCGGTCAATTTAGTCATGACAGGACTCCTTGGGTTGATGAAACGGAGGGGGTTGCCTCGGCGGTACTGGCTGCACGCCCGCGTGTCGCCCAGTTCAGGCCTTGCTTGGTCAGGCGGCGGATATTCGGGTCGGCGAGGTTGCTGGTGTCGTGCCCGATGGAGTGATAGAACACCCGCCCCTGGCCCCACTGGCGCACCCAGGCCGCCGGGCTGCGATGGCCGTTGAGCCAGGGGAAGGGGTTGCCGTCGAAGGTGGTTTCAGCCAGCACATGAATGTTCGGGTCGACCTGCATGTAGTACTGCTCGGACCGTACCTCGAAATCCTCGACGCCCTGGGTCACCTCGTGGCTGTGGTCGATGACGTTGACCTGGTACGGGTGGGGAAAGCCTTCACCCATCGGGTGTTCGAGGAATGAGCCGCCGAGCACCCAGTGATATTTGAGGCTGGCGCGAAACGCCGCGCCTGCGCCGTGCCAACCCACCAGGCCGGTGCCGCTTTCGATCGCTTCCAGCAGGCGGTTTTCCTGGGACGCGGTGAGCGTCTCGGTAGTGACGGCGTTGTTCCAGCCGATCACGATCAGGTCATAACCGGTCAAGTCCCTGTCCAGTGTGAAGATGTCGGTGGACTCTTCGACCTCGAAATCCAGTTCCTGGAAAACGGTGCGCGCCCATGCCGCAATTTCGTAGGGGAAATGGCCGGGCCAGCCACCGAATAGATACAAGACTCGACTCACGGTTGATCACCTCTTTACGTTGGGTGTGATTGTTAGGTTATACGTATAACCGCTTATTTAACCTATCACTCCGAATCCCTAAGTCAATGGGGCTTACATGTTTTTCATCGGGGGTTATACGAATAACGTCAGCAGCCCGCCGCAGTGCTTCAACACTGCGTCTGTGTTGCGTCAGGTTGCGTCACCAATAGGGAGGCTGCGAAATTGCCCGGGGCAGGGGGGTAGGAAAAGATGGTTGCCAATGCCGGGGGCATGTCGCGTGCCCTCAAGAACCACCTGGAGCCACTGATGATTCGTTACCTGAAAACGCCTAAACCGGTCGAAGCCCAAGCCGAGATTGCCGCCCAAGTCCGCGATACCGTTGAGCGCATCATCGCCAACGTCGCCCGTAACGGCGATGCGGCCGTACGTGAATACTCGAAGCAGTTTGATCAGTGGTCGCCTGTATCTTTCCGGCTGAGCGACGAAGAAATTGCCGCCTGCGTGGCGAGCCTGTCCGAGCAGGAAATCGGCGATATCACCTTTGCCCAGGCCCAGGTCCGGCGCTTCGCCGAGGTGCAAAAAGCCTCGATGCACGATGTGGAAGTCGAGACCTTGCCTGGCGTGATCCTTGGGCATCGCAATATTCCGGTGAACTCGGTGGCTTGCTACATTCCGGGCGGCAAGTACCCGTTGCTGGCGTCGGCGCATATGAGCGTGCTGACGGCCAAGGTGGCCGGGGTGAAGCGCGTTGTTGCGGCCGCGCCGCCGTTTGATGGCAAGCCTCATCCGGCCATTGTGACGGCGATGTATTTGGCGGGTGCCGATGAGATCTATTGCGTGGGCGGGGTGCAGGCGATTGCTGCGTTTGCGTTGGGCACCGATACGTTCAAGCCGGTGGATATGATCGTTGGGCCGGGTAATGCGTATGTGGCCGAGGCCAAGCGTCAGTTGTTCGGCAAGATTGGTATCGACTTGATTGCCGGGCCTACAGAGACACTGGTGATTGCTGATGACAGCAGCGATGTTGAAATCATCGCTGCCGATTTGTTGGGGCAGGCGGAGCATGGGGTTAATTCGCCTGCGGTGTTTTTGACGAACAGTGCGGAGTTGGCGCAAACCCTGCCGGCGGAGATCGAGCGGCAGTTGGCGATCCTGTCCACCGCACCGGTTGCTTCTGTCGCCTGGCGCGACTATGGCGAAATCATCCTGTGCGACAGCGTCGACGAGCTGGTGCAGGAAGCCGATCGCATCGCCTCCGAGCACGTGCAGGTGATGACCCGCGATCCGTTGTATTTCCTGGAGCACATGACCAATTACGGCGCGTTGTTCCTTGGTGAGCGCACCAACGTTTCCTATGGCGACAAGGTGATTGGGACCAACCACACATTGCCTACCACCGGGACTGCGCGGTACACCGGCGGGCTGTGGGTCGGCAAGTTCATCAAGACGTGCACGTATCAGCGGGTGCTGACGGATGAGGCTTCGGTGTTGGTAGGGGAATACTGCTCGCGGCTTTGCGGGATGGAAGGGTTTGCGGGGCACAAGGAGCAGGCGGATATTCGGATTCGTCGTTACAAGAAGCACGGTTGAGGGTACATATCCGTTGTTTGGGTAACGGCCTCTATTGGTTCCGCTCTTACAGCGGCTCACTTTTGAAGAGCGCAAAAGTAAGCAAAACGCTCTTGCCCCACCACTCGGCTCCTCGCTTAGGCTCGGAGTGCCCTCACTCCGGCTTTGGACCGTGGGCCGCCGTCATGGGCCATCCTTGGCC
>NZ_JACAPY010000051.1:0-105084 GCF_013385455.1 Pseudomonas sp. G1002 | reverse complement strand
AAGCAGATCTGCTTTTCTGTGGGAGCGGGCTTGCTCGCGAAAAACCTGAGAGCGCCGCGTTCATCCAGAATGCCCGCGTCATCGTTAACGACCTTCGCGAGCAAGCCCGCTCCCACATTTGGACCGTGCCCGCTTTAGATTTTGCTTTTGCTTTTGCTCTTCAACACTCAAGACCCCATACAAGCCATCACGCAAATAACGGATATACACCCTTAAACCAAAACCTGGCCCAACTCTTGCTCTACCTCCTGTTACCGCACCCTCGACCCCTGTGCGGCGGAGACTCTTGACTATGGCAATCACCCCGAATTCGCTCCTTCAGGCAGCCCTTGCGGCCAAGCCTCAAGCGCCCGCTGCCAATCCACCGGCAGTGGCTGCGAACCCGCGGGACAAGGCCCCGGGCTTCGCTCAGGTGTTCGCCAACCAGGCCCCTGCGCCTGCGGCAAAACCTGTCGACACCCCCATCAAATCCACCCGCGACAAGCCTGCGGACAACAGCCCCAAGCCCGCCGCCAACAACGACAAGCCTGCCGCCGGCACCCCATCGGTTGCCGATAACGGCAAGACTTTGCCTGCCGCCCCGCCGGCCAAGGCGGACACCCCGGACACCACCGCCAAGTCAGACGACGATGCCCCGGCAGACGATCCGTCTCTGGCCCAGCAACCTCCGGTCGACCCTGCCGTAGACCCGGCGCTGATAGCCGCGGTAGTCCCTGTCCCCATCCCCGCTACGCCGGCGCCCGTCGAGACCCCGACGCCGGCCACCGCGAAGGATGACAAAAACCAGCCAGTCGTGGCGCCACCGATGGCCGCGACCGACGACGCCAAGCCCGCCTTCGACCCCGAGGCCGATCCGCTGGATGCAATGCCCGCCGTGCGCCTGGCCATGGAACAGGGCGGACACGTGTCCGCCAGCAGCCAGGCCCCGGCAAAAACCGCCCCGGCCCCGACCCAGGATCAGCCGACCGCCGCGCAAAACTTCGTCACAGGCCTGGCCAATATGGTCGACCAGCAAGCGTCCAAGGACAGCACCGACCAGGGCGGCGACAAAGCCTTTGCCGGTCTGATCGACGGCGGCCTCAAGGATTTGAAGGACGCCAGCAGCGACACCCGTGTCGATGACTTCGCCAACCGCCTCGCCGCGCTGACCCAGGCTGCCACGCCGAAAACTGCGAATGCCCTGCCGCCGGTGGCCAACGCGCCATTGGCCATGCACCAGAGTGGCTGGACCGATGAGGTGGTGAACCGGGTCATGTACCTGTCCAGCGCCAACCTCAAGTCGGCAGAGATCCAGTTGCAGCCCGCTGAACTGGGTCGCCTGGACATCAGCGTGAAGATGTCCGCCGACCAGCAGGCGCAAGTCACCTTCATGAGCGGCCATGCGGTGGTGCGTGAAGCCCTGGAAAGCCAGTCGGGCCGCCTGCGGGAGATGTTTGCCCAGCAGGGCATGGGCCAGGTCGACGTCAACGTGTCGGACCAGTCCCGTGGCTGGCAGGGGCAGCAGGGCCAGGACCAGCAACAGCAGAACCAGGCTCGCGGCGTCAGCGGCAGTGGCGGGCGGGGTGATGGGGTTGATGGCGGCGGTATCGGTGAGGTGGCTGAAGTGGCCGCGCCGGTGGTGCAGTCGGTGATTGGCTCCAGTGCCGTGGACTACTACGCCTGATCCGAGGCCTGGCGATGATCAAAATGTGGGAGCGGGCTTGCTCGCGAATACGGAGTGTCAGTCACCGTTACAGGTGCTGATCCACCGCTTTCGCGAGCAAGCCCGCTCCCACATTGGTTTTGCAGTGTCGGCGAAACCGTGACCGAACTGACAACTCTGGCATAACACTTGCTCTTGCCTTTCCCCAGAACTATGAATCCCAGAATAGTGACGGATTATTGGCATGGCGAAGAGCGACGACGCAGCAAAAGCACCCGCAGGCAAGGGCAAGCTCAAGCTTATCCTGCTGATTGTCCTGGCCTTGTTGCTGGCGATCGGCTTGTCCGTGGGGGCTACCTGGTACTTTATGCACAGTGCCCAGAGCAAACCGGCCGCCACGGCCGAGGTCAACCCCAACGTCAAGCAACCGGCAATCTTCGAGCCGATGCTGCCGGCGTTTGTCGCCAACTTCAATCAGAACGGCCGTCAACGCTACCTGCAGGTGAGCATTACCCTGCTGGCGCGTAACCAGGCAGACCTGGATGCCCTCAAGGTGCACATGCCAGTGATCCGCAACAACCTGGTGATGCTGTTTTCCGCCCAACCCTTCGACACCCTCGCCACCCCGGTGGGCCAGGAAATGCTGCGCCAGAAGGTCACTGCCAGCGTGCAGGAAGTGGCCCAGAAGGAAGTCGGCAAACCGGTGATCGAGCAGGTGCTCTTCACTAATTTCGTATTGCAGTAGGATCACGACATGGCCGTGCAGGACCTGCTGTCCCAGGATGAAATCGATGCGCTGCTCCATGGCGTCGACGATGGTCTGGTACAGACCGAAATGGCTGCCGAGCCCGGCAGCGTCAAAAGCTACGACCTGACCAGCCAGGATCGCATCGTCCGTGGACGCATGCCGACCCTGGAAATGATCAACGAGCGTTTTGCCCGTTACACCCGTATCAGCATGTTCAACATGCTGCGCCGCTCGGCGGACGTGGCGGTGGGCGGCGTGCAGGTGATGAAGTTCGGTGAGTACGTGCACTCGCTGTACGTGCCCACCAGCCTCAACCTGGTGAAGATCAAGCCGCTGCGCGGCACCGCGCTGTTCATCCTCGACGCCAAGCTGGTGTTCAAGCTGGTGGACAACTTCTTCGGCGGCGATGGCCGTCACGCCAAGATCGAAGGCCGTGAATTCACCCCGACCGAGTTGCGGGTGGTGCGCATGGTGCTGGAGCAGGCCTTCATCGACTTGAAGGAAGCCTGGCAGGCGATCATGGAAGTCAATTTCGAGTACATCAACTCGGAAGTGAACCCGGCCATGGCCAACATCGTCGGCCCCAGCGAAGCCATTGTGGTCTCCACCTTCCACATCGAACTCGATGGCGGCGGCGGCGACCTGCACGTGACCATGCCGTACTCGATGATCGAGCCGGTGCGCGAGATGCTCGATGCCGGTTTCCAGTCCGACCTCGACGACCAGGACGAACGCTGGGTGAAAGCCCTGCGCGAAGACCTGCTGGACGTCGACGTACCCCTGAGCGCCACCGTGGCCCGTCGCCAGCTGCGTTTGCGGGATATTTTGCACATGCAGCCGGGGGATGTGATTCCCGTCGACCTGCCGGAAGAACTGATCATGCGCGCCAACGGCGTGCCGTCGTTCAAGGTCAAGCTCGGTTCTCACAAAGGCAACCTGGCGTTGCAAGTGATCGAACCGATCAACCGTCGCTGATCCACCTTAATTTCTGCTCCGCCGAGGACATGTAATGGCTACCGAACACGAAAACACTTCCGCCGAAGACCAGGCCCTGGCTGACGAGTGGGCGGCTGCCCTGGAAGAAACCGGCGATGTCGGCCAGGACGATATCGATGCACTGCTGGCGGCCGATGCGGCCACTGCACCGGTTGGCAACCGCCTTCCCATGGAAGAGTTCGGCAGCGTGCCGAAGAACAATGACCCGGTGACCCTCGACGGTCCGAACCTGGACGTGATCCTCGACATTCCCGTGTCGATCTCCATGGAAGTCGGCAGCACCGAAATCAACATCCGCAACCTGCTGCAGCTCAACCAGGGGTCGGTGATCGAGCTGGACCGCCTGGCCGGCGAGCCGCTGGACGTGCTGGTCAACGGCACGCTGATCGCCCATGGCGAAGTGGTGGTGGTCAACGAGAAGTTCGGCATCCGCCTGACCGACGTGATCAGCCCGAGCGAACGCATCAAGAAGTTGCGTTGATATGAAGCGCTCATTGGTAGGACTGTTATCGACGCTGCCCTTGAGCGTAATGGCAGCAGAACCGGTTGCCCAGGCGGCTGCGCCGGCACTCGGCAGCGGTGTGGGCGGGCAACTCACCCAGTTGGTGCTGGGGTTGTTGCTGGTGGTGGGGCTGATCTTCGTGCTCGCCTGGGTGCTGCGCCGCGTGCAGCGCATCGGCCCGGGCAATGCCCAGGTCATCGAGCTGGTGGGTTCACGCGCCCTTGGCCCGCGGGACAGGCTGGTGCTGGTGCAGGTCGGCGACGAGCAGATCCTTCTGGGCATCACCCCCGGCCGCATCACCCCGTTGCACGTGCTCAAGTCGCCTGTGGAAGTGGCCCAGACTCAAGCGGCCACGCCGGAATTCGCCCAGCGCCTCATGGAGTTGCTGGGCAAGGATCAGAAGGATAAGAAGTAATGCGCGTTTTATTGACGCTCATGCTGTTGCTGGCAGCGCCGCTGGCGTACGCAGCAGACCCGTTGTCGATCCCGGCGATCACCCTGGGCACTAACGCGGCGGGCGCGCAGGAGTATTCGGTCAGCCTGCAGATCCTGCTGATCATGACCGCGCTGAGCTTCATCCCCGCGTTCGTGATGCTGATGACCAGCTTCACCCGCATCATCATCGTGTTCTCGATCCTGCGTCAGGCCCTCGGCCTGCAACAGACGCCGTCGAACCAGATCCTCACCGGCATGGCGCTGTTCCTGACGCTGTTCATCATGGCGCCGGTGTTCGACAAGGTGAACCAGCAAGCCCTGCAACCGTACCTGGCGGAGAAAATGACCGCCCAGGATGCGATCGACAAGGCCCAGGGCCCGATCAAGGATTTCATGCTGTCGCAGACCCGTTCCAGCGATCTTGAGTTGTTTGTGCGGTTGTCCAAGCGTACCGACATCGCCAGCCCCGACATGGCGCCGCTGACCATCCTGGTGCCGGCGTTCGTGACCTCGGAGTTGAAGACCGCGTTCCAGATCGGCTTCATGATCTTCATTCCGTTCCTGATCATCGACCTCGTCGTGGCGAGTGTGCTGATGGCCATGGGTATGATGATGCTGTCGCCGCTGATCATTTCGCTGCCGTTCAAGATCATGCTGTTTGTGTTGGTGGACGGGTGGGCGCTGATTATCGGCACCCTGGCCGGCAGTTTCGGTGGGGTGTAGGCCATGACGCCAGAAGTAGCAGTCGACCTGTTTCGCGAAGCCCTGTGGCTGACCACCATGATGGTCGCCGTACTGGTGGTGCCGAGCCTGTTGGTGGGCCTGTTGGTGGCGATGTTCCAGGCCGCGACCCAGATCAACGAACAGACCCTGAGCTTTTTGCCGCGCCTGCTGGTGATGCTGATCACCCTGATCGTCGCCGGCCCGTGGCTGGTGCAAACCTTCATGGAATACATCCTGCAGCTGTACGGCAGTATTCCGCAGTTGATCGGCTGACCCCGTGAATTCGATGCTGGCCTTGACCGACACCCAGATCAGCACCTGGGTGGCCTCGTTCATCCTGCCGTTGTTCCGGGTCACGGCCGTGCTGATGACCATGCCGGTGTTCGGCACCACCCTGGTACCACGGCGCATCCGCCTGTATTTCGCGGTGGCGATCACCGTGGTCATCGTGCCGGGCTTGCCGCCGATGCCGCCGGTGAATGCCCTGGACCTCAGTGCAATGATGCTGATCGCCGAGCAAATCATCATCGGCGCCTTGCTGGGCTTCTCCCTGACGCTGTTCTTCCAGGCCTTCGTGATCGCCGGGCAGATCATCTCGATCCAGATGGGCATGGGCTTCGCGTCCATGGTCGACCCTACCAACGGCGTGTCGGTGGCGGTGATCGGGCAATTCCTGACGATGCTGGTGACCTTGCTGTTCCTGGCCATGAACGGCCACCTGGTGGTGTTCGAGGTGATGACCGAAAGTTTCACCACCTTGCCGGTGGGCAGCGGGTTGGTGGTCAATCATTTCTGGGAGCTGGTGGGGCGCTTGAGCTGGGTGCTCGGTGCATCCCTGCTGTTGGTATTGCCGGCGATCACTGCGCTGCTGGTGGTCAACATCGCCTTTGGCGTGATGACCCGGGCGGCGCCGCAGTTGAACATCTTCTCCATCGGTTTCCCGTTGACCCTGGTGCTGGGCATGGGGATTTTCTGGGTCGGCATGGCTGACATTCTCAATCAGTATCAACCGCTGGCGACCGACGCCTTGCAGTTTTTACGTGACTTGGCGCGGGCGCGGTAAGCCATGGCCGAGAGCGAGAGTGGCCAGGACAAGACAGAAGACCCCACGGAGAAACGTAAAAAGGACTCCCGGGAAAAGGGCGAGATTGCCCGCTCCAAAGAGCTCAACACCCTGGCGATCATGCTCGCCGGTTCCGGCGGCCTACTGATCTATGGCGGTGGCCTGGCCCTGGACCTGATGGAGTTGATGCGCCTGAATTTCTCCCTGCCCCGCGACGTGCTGCTGAGCCCGGGGGCCATGGGTTTGTACCTGCTGCACTCGGGCAAGATCGCGATCCTCGCGGTGCAGCCGATCCTCATCACCTTGTTGCTGGCGGCCCTGATCGGCCCGATTTCCCTCGGCGGCTGGCTGTTTGCCGCCGGCAGCCTGGCGCCCAAATTCAGCCGGATGAACCCGGCGGCCGGGCTCAAGCGGATGTTTTCCACCAAGGCCCTGGTGGAACTGCTCAAGGCCTTGGCCAAGTTCATCCTGATCCTGTTTGTGGCGTTGACGGTGTTGTCGTCCGACATCGACGACCTGCTGCGCATCGCCCATGAGCCGATCGAGCTGGCGATCATCCACAGTGTGCAAGTGGTGGGCTGGAGTTCGCTGTGGATGGCCTGCGGGCTGATCATCATTGCTGCGGTGGATGCGCCGATCCAGCTGTGGGAAAGCCACAAGAAACTGCTGATGACCAAGCAGGAAGTGCGCGACGAGCACAAGGACCAGGAAGGCCGGCCCGAGGTCAAGCAGCGGATTCGCCAGCTGCAGCGCGAGATGTCCCAGCGCAAGATGATGGCCTCGGTGCCCGATGCTGATGTGGTCATCACCAACCCGACCCACTACGCCGTGGCGCTCAAGTACGACCCGGAGAAGGGTGGGGCGCCGATGTTGCTGGCCAAGGGCAGTGATTTCACGGCGTTGAAAATCCGCGAGATTGCGGTAGCCAATGACATCCTGCTGCTGGAATCGCCGGAGTTGGCGCGGTCGATCTTCTACTCCACCGACCTGGACCAGGAAATTCCGGCCGGGTTGTATCTGGCGGTGGCTCAGGTGTTGGCGTACGTGTATCAGATCCGCCAGTACCGGGCGGGCAAGGGCAAGCGGCCGGATCCGCTCAAAGACCTGCCGATTCCGCCGGATTTGCGTCGGGATTCCTGATTTTGTAGCGTCCCTCCTGGCCTCTTCGCGAGCAAGCCCGCTCCCACATTTGACCGTGTATATCCTGTAGAAACGCGGTCAAATGTGGGAGCGGGCTTGCTCGCGAAGGCGTCCGCCCAAACAACAGAAATCCCCCTGAGCGTTCCCGCAATTGCATCTCGCACCGTGTAAGTCGCGGGCGAGGGCGCTACCTCAATCAGCGTGGCGAGGGAGCAAGCTCCCTCGCCACAGGTGATGTGCACGCGGCGGTATGTCGTTGCTGGCCGCCGGAACGATCTGCTTCCTCAAGCAAAAGTTGGAAGGCTTCTTGCAATACCGCCTCCAGGACGCTTTCCGGCGTCAAAAGTTTGCTTCAAGGAAACGAGGAATACCGGTGGATCGCTCTCAAATGCTCAGCACGGCCCGTGGCACCCTGACTGACCTCTCGCGAGGCAATCTGGGTGTGCCGTTGTTGCTGCTGGTGATGCTGGCAATGATGATGTTGCCGATGCCGCCGTTCCTGCTGGATGTGTTCTTCACCTTCAACATTGCGCTGTCGGTCGTCGTATTGCTGGTGTGCGTATACGCCCTGCGGCCGCTGGATTTCGCGGTATTCCCGACCATCCTGCTGATCGCCACCCTGCTGCGGCTGGCGCTTAACGTGGCTTCCACCCGGGTGGTGATGCTCCACGGCCAGGACGGCCACGCCGCCGCGGGCAAGGTGATCCAGGCCTTCGGCGAGGTGGTGATCGGCGGTAACTACGTGGTCGGTATCGTGGTTTTTGCGATCTTGATGATCATCAACTTCGTGGTCGTGACCAAGGGCGCCGGGCGGATTTCCGAGGTGAGCGCGCGTTTTACCCTCGACGCGATGCCCGGCAAGCAGATGGCGATCGACGCCGACCTCAACGCCGGCCTGATCGACCAGAACCAGGCCAAGGCCCGTCGCCTTGAAGTCGCCCAGGAAGCCGAGTTCTATGGGTCCATGGACGGTGCCAGCAAATTCGTGCGCGGCGACGCCATCGCCGGCCTGTTGATTCTGTTTATCAACCTGATCGGCGGCATGGCGGTCGGCATCTTCCAGCACGGCATGACCTTCGGCGACGCCGGCAAGGTTTACGCCCTGCTGACCATCGGTGACGGTTTAGTGGCGCAATTGCCATCACTGTTGTTATCTACAGCTGCGGCGATCATGGTGACCCGTGCTTCGGGCTCCGAAGATATGGGCAAGCAGATCAGCCGGCAGATGTTTGCCTCGCCCAAGGCGCTGGCGGTGGCGGCAGGCATCATGGCGATCATGGGCATCGTGCCGGGCATGCCCCATGTCTCGTTCCTGAGCATGGCCGCCATGGCCGCCGGCGGTGCCTACCTGTTCTGGAAAAAACAAAACAACATCAAGGTGATTGCCCAGCAGGAAGTGGCGCGCCAGCAGGAACTGCTGCCATCGCCGGCCCGCGCCCTGGAAACCAAGGAGCTGGGCTGGGACGACGTGACCCCGATCGACATGATCGGCCTGGAAGTCGGCTACCGCCTGATTCCCCTGGTGGATCGCAACCAGGGTGGGCAATTGCTGGCGCGGATCAAGGGTGTGCGCAAGAAGTTGTCCCAGGACCTGGGCTTCCTGATGCCCACCGTGCACATTCGCGACAACCTCGACCTGGCCCCGAGCGCCTACCGCCTGACCCTGATGGGGGTGATTCTGGCCGAGGCCGAGATCTACCCGGACCGCGAACTGGCGATCAACCCGGGCCAGGTGTTTGGCAGCCTCAACGGGATTACCGCCAAAGATCCGGCTTTTGGCCTGGAAGCGGTATGGATCGAAATCAGCCAGCGCAGCCAGGCGCAGTCGCTGGGCTACACCGTGGTCGACGCCAGCACTGTGGTCGCCACCCACCTCAACCAGATTCTGTACAAGCACTCCCACGAGCTGATTGGCCACGAAGAAGTCCAGCAACTCTTGCAATTGCTGGCCAAGGCCTCGCCAAAACTCGCCGAAGAGCTGGTACCGGGTGTGCTGACCACCTCGCAACTGCTCAAGGTGCTGCAAGCGCTGTTGGCCGAGCAGGTGCCGGTGCGGGACATTCGCAGCATTGCCGAAGCTATCGCCAACAATGCCGCCAAGAGTCAAGATACTGCCGCCCTGGTGGCCGCAGTGCGCGTCGGATTGTCGCGTGCAATCGTCCAAAGCATTGTAGGGCTTGACTCCGAGCTGCCTGTTATCACCTTGGAACCAAGGTTGGAACAAATATTGCTCAATAGTATTCAGAAGGCTGGGCAGGGCGCTGATGAGGGCGTGTTGCTGGAGCCAAGCATGGCAGAGAAGCTGCAACGTTCGTTGATCGAGGCCGCGCAGCGCCAGGAAATGGAAGGCCATCCGGTGATCCTGCTGGTGGCTGGCCCCGTCCGGGCGATGTTGTCGCGGTTTGGACGCCTGGCTATACCGAATTTGCACGTATTGGCTTACCAGGAAATTCCTGACAATAAGCAAGTGACTATCGTCGCGACAGTAGGGCCCAACGGCTGAGGTAGTGGGATATGCAAGTGAAGCGTTTTTTCGCCGCCGATATGCGTCAGGCCATGAAACTGGTACGTGATGAGTTGGGCGCCGACGCTGCGATTATCGGTAACCGTCGTATTGCCGGCGGTGTGGAGCTGACGGCTGCCCTGGATTACAAACCCTCGGCCCTGGCGCCGCGCGTGCCGAACATGGAACTGGAAGACGAGCTGCGCAAGACCGCTTCGCGCATTGTCTCGGCCCAGGCTGAACTGAGCATGCGTGGCGACAGCGACGCCTCCACCAATCGCCAGCTGTTTGCCGGGCTGCCGTTGACCGCGTCCGAGCCGCTGGTAGAGCCGACTTTTGTTGAACCACCGCGTCCTGCTGTGCCAGCCCCGGCGCCGGCGGTAGACCAGCGGGTGTTCGACTCGATGCGCTTCGAACTCAACGGCCTGCGTGAACTGCTGGAAGTGCAGCTGGGTTCGCTGGCCTGGAACCAGTTGCAGGGCAGCCAGCCACAACAGGCCAACCTGTGGCGTCGCCTGCAACGCATTGGCCTGTCCGGCCCGTTGTCCCGCGACCTGCTGCAACTGACCACGCAAATTGAAGAACCTCGCCAGGCCTGGCGCATGCTCCTGGCCCACCTGGCGCGGATGATCGTCACCCCGGAAATCGAACCCCTGGAAGAAGGCGGTGTGATTGCCATGGTCGGCCCGGCCGGCATGGGCAAGACCACCACCTTGGCCAAGCTGGCCGCACGTTACGTGCTCAAGTACGGCGCCCAGAACATCGCGCTGGTGAGCATGGACAGCTACCGTATCGGCGCCCAGGAACAACTCAAGACCCTGGGCCGCATCCTCAATGTGCCGGTGACCCACGTCGACCCGGGCCAGTCCCTGGCCAACGCCCTCGATCCATTGCTGCGCAAGCGCGTGGTGCTGATCGACACCGCCGGCCTGCAAGCCAGCGACCCGGCCCTGCGCATGCAGCTGGAAAGCCTGGCCGGGCGCGGGATCAAATCCAGAAACTATTTGGTGCTTGCCACTACCAGCCAGAAGCAGGTATTGACCGCCGCCTACCACAGCTACAAGCGCTGCGGGCTGGCGGGTTGCATCCTGACTAAACTGGATGAGACGGCAAGCCTGGGCGAAGTATTGAGCCTGGCAATCAGTCATGAATTACCGGTCGCCTACCTGACCGACGGGCCGCGGATCCCGGATGATCTGCATCTGCCGCGCCGTCATCAGTTGGTCAGCCGGGCTGTCAGCGTGCAAATGCAGGAAGAACCCAGTGAGGAAGCTATGGCTGACATGTTTGCTGACCTCTACCACAGCCCGAACAAGCGAGTTGGCTGAGGCATCATGGCTTTCTATTTAAAAATGACAGTGAAAAGTATCTACATCGATGGCCTGCCAGCAGTTCGCGCGGCCAACTTATGTAGCCTGCGTCTAAGCAAGACAAGGTAAAGAAATAAAATGGGCAGCATGCATCCCGTACAGGTGATCGCGGTGACCGGCGGCAAAGGTGGCGTCGGAAAAACTAACGTGTCAGTGAATTTGTCCCTGGCCCTGGCAGAGCTTGGCCGTCGCGTCATGCTGCTGGATGCTGACCTGGGGCTGGCGAACGTCGACGTTCTGCTGGGACTGACGCCCAAACATACCCTGGCCGATGTCATCGAAGGCCGCTGTGAGCTGCGCGACGTACTGTTGCAAGGCCCCGGCGGGATTCGCATCGTGCCGGCGGCTTCCGGCACCCAGAGCATGGTGCACCTGAGCCCGGCGCAACACGCCGGCCTGATTCAGGCGTTCAGCGACATTGGCGACAACCTCGACGTACTGGTGATCGACACCGCCGCCGGGATCGGCGAGTCGGTGGTCAGTTTCGTGCGCGCAGCCCAGGAAGTGTTGCTGGTGGTGTGCGACGAACCCACCTCGATCACCGACGCCTACGCCCTGATCAAACTGCTCAACCGCGACTACGGCATGAACCGCTTCCGCGTGCTGGCCAACATGGCCCAAAGCCCGCAGGAAGGGCGGAATCTGTTCGCCAAGTTGACCAAGGTCACGGATCGCTTCCTCGATGTCGCCTTACAATACGTTGGCGCAGTTCCTTACGACGAGTGTGTGCGCAAGGCCGTGCAAAAGCAGCGTGCGGTCTATGAAGCGTTCCCTCGTTCGAAGTGCGCATTGGCGTTCAAGGCTATTGCCCAGAAGGTCGATACCTGGCCGTTGCCCGCCAATCCCCGGGGGCATCTGGAGTTTTTCGTCGAGCGATTGGTGCATCAGACGAGCGCAGGACCGGTGCTATGACAGCCAGCGGCTACAACCTTTACAAGAAGTCGGCACGTGACAGTCAAGTCGAATTGATCGAGCGCTATGCGCCCCTGGTCAAGCGCATTGCCTATCACCTGCTGGCGCGCTTGCCTGCCAGCGTGCAGGTCGAGGACTTGATCCAGGCCGGGATGATCGGCCTGCTTGAAGTGTCGACCAAGTACGACGCGAGCAAGGGCGCGAGTTTCGAGACATACGCGGGTATCCGTATCCGTGGGGCCATGCTCGATGAAGTGCGTAAAGGTGATTGGGCGCCGCGATCAGTGCACCGCAATACGCGGATGGTGAGTGACGCAATTCGCTCAATTGAAGCAAAAACCGGTCGCGACGCTAAAGATCATGAAGTTGCGGCCGAACTCCAATTGAGTCTCGACGATTACTACGGGATTTTGAACGATACCTTGGGCAGCCGGCTGTTCAGTTTCGACGACCTTTTACAGGATGGCGAACATGAAGGGCTGCACGAGGACGGCGCGAGTGCCCATCTCGAACCGTCACGGGACCTGGAAGATGAACGCTTCCAGAGCGCGCTGGCGGACGCGATAGCCAATTTGCCGGAGCGTGAGCGACTGGTGTTGGCGCTGTACTACGACGAAGAGCTGAACCTCAAGGAAATCGGTGAGGTCCTGGGAGTCAGCGAATCGCGGGTCAGCCAGTTACACAGCCAGTGCGCGGCCCGCTTGCGGGGGCGTTTGGGAGAGTGGCGAGCGCGCTGACAGGCAGTGTGGGGACACTGCGAACGATACCGTCCAGGCCCTGCGCCCGGACGGGCTTGGCCCGTGGTGCGCCCCCGGTAGTCCTTTTTGTGTAACGCCTGTTGATTGATATGGCGCGCCCAGGTGCTGGGCGCGTTTAAGACTGCTTGGAGGTCGAATTGGACAAGAACATGAAAATCCTCATCGTTGATGACTTCTCAACGATGCGGCGGATCATAAAAAACCTGTTGCGTGACCTTGGGTTCACTAACACGGTCGAGGCGGATGACGGTATTACGGCGATTCCGATCCTCAACAGCGGGAGCATCGACTTTCTGGTAACGGACTGGAACATGCCGGGCATGACCGGTATCGATCTGCTGCGCCACGTGCGCGCTGATGAAAAACTGCGCAGCCTGCCTGTGCTGATGGTGACCGCTGAAGCCAAGCGTGAACAGATCATCGAAGCCGCCCAGGCCGGGGTCAACGGCTACGTGGTCAAGCCATTCACTGCACTGGCCTTGAAAGAGAAGATCGAAAAGATCTTCGAACGCATCGGTCATTGATGCTGCCACGGGGGAGCTATGGAGCATAAAGAATCATCGCAGGCCGACTTTGAGTCGACCCTGAAAAAACATGCTCATCAACTCGTCGAAAGCCTTGAAAGAGGCCAGTTCGGCGACGCGGTGCAGTTGATCCATGAGCTCAACCAGACCCGTGACCGCGGCCTGTACCAGGAAGTGGGCAAGCTCACCCGTGAGTTGCACAGTGCGATAGTCAATTTTCAGATTGACCCGCACATGCCCCAGGCCGAGGAAATCTCGCAGATCACGGATGCCACCGAACGCCTGTCCTACGTGGTCAGGCTGACTGAGGCGGCGGCCAACCGCACCATGGACCTGGTGGAAAACGCCACGCCTCTGGTCAACGGTATGGCCAGTGAAGCCAAGGCCCTGAGCACTGACTGGGGCCGGTTCATGCGTCGGGAAGTGGGCGCTGAGGAGTTTCGTGAGCTGGCGCGTCGGGTCGAGGGCTTTTTGTCCCGCAGCGAGCAGGAAAACCGCACGGTTTCCAGCAACCTCAATGACATTCTGCTGGCCCAGGATTACCAGGACCTCACCGGTCAGGTGATCAAGCGTGTGACCCAACTGGTCACCGAAGTGGAAAGCAACCTGCTCAAACTGGTGTTGATGGCGGGCCAGGTCGACCGGTTTGCCGGCATCGAACATGACCGCGCAGCGATCCTTTCTGAAAAAGATCCACAAAAACACCTCGCCAAGGGTGAAGGTCCGCAGATTCATGCCGATAAACGTGAAGACGTTGTATCCGGGCAAGACGACGTAGACGATTTGCTGTCCAGTTTAGGCTTCTAAGGAGCACACCCATGAGCTTCGGCGCCGATGAAGAAATCCTTCAGGATTTCCTTGTAGAGGCCGGCGAAATTTTAGAGCAACTGTCCGAACAACTGGTCGAGCTGGAAAGCCGACCGGATGATGCGAACCTGCTCAATGCAATTTTTCGCGGTTTTCATACTGTAAAAGGGGGCGCCGGCTTCCTCCAGCTCCACGAGCTGGTGGAGTGCTGTCACATCGCCGAGAACGTGTTCGACATCCTGCGCAAGGGTGAGCGGCACGTCGACTCGGAACTGATGGACGTGATCCTGGAAGCACTGGACGCGGTCAACGGCATGTTCAGTGAAGTGCGTGAGCGCGCACCGATCACTGCCGCCACGCCGGAACTGCTGGCCGCCCTGGCGCGCCTGGCGGAACCTGCGGCCAACGCTCCCGTGGTGGAAGCGGTGGCTGAGCCGGTTGCCGAGCCTGCGGGCGACGTGACCGACAGCGAATTTGAACAACTGCTGGACTCGCTGAACGCCGTCAAGGCCGAAGCCGAAGCGCCGGCAGCCAGTGCGCCGGCCATGGTGCCGACCACCGAAGACATTACCGACGCCGAGTTCGAGTCGTTGCTCGACCAGTTGCACGGCAAGGGCCAGTTTGCCCCGGACGCGGTGGCCGCAGCGCCAGCGCCAACGGAAGCCGCGGCGCCCGTCAGCAATGAAATCACCGACGACGAATTTGAAGCGCTGCTGGACCAGTTGCACGGCAAAGGCTCGTTTGCCGCCGAGGCTCTGCCGGAAGTCGCCGCAACGGCCGCCGCGCCTGCGGCACCCGCTGCTGCGCCGGCCGCCGATGGACTGATCTCCGATCACGAATTCGAAGCCCTGCTGGATGAACTGCACGGCAAGGGCAAGTTCACCGAAGTGGTCGGCGCTGCTGCACCGGCTGCTGCCGCGGCTGTCGCAACACCGGCTCCTGCCGCCAAGGCTGCCGCGCCTGTCGCAGCGAAAGCGGCTCCGGCTCCGGCTCCGGCTCCAGCCCCGGCCCGGGCTGCCACGGCTGCCCCGACCCCGGACAAGCAACCGGCCAGTGAAGCCGAAACCACCGTGCGGGTTGATACCGCGCGCCTGGACGACATCATGAACATGGTCGGCGAACTGGTGCTGGTGCGTAACCGCCTGGTGCGCCTGGGCCTGAACAGTGGCGACGAGGCCATGCAAAAGGCCGTGTCGAACCTCGACGTGGTCACCGCAGACCTGCAGACCGCCGTCATGAAGACCCGGATGCAGCCGATCAAGAAAGTCTTCGGCCGTTTCCCGCGCCTGGTTCGCGACCTGGCACGCCAGCTCAAGAAAGAGATCAACCTGGAACTGGTGGGTGAAGAAACCGACCTCGACAAGAACCTTGTCGAGGCCCTGGCCGATCCGCTGGTCCACTTGGTGCGCAACGCGGTCGACCACGGTGTCGAGACGCCGGAAGAGCGCGAAGCCTCGGGCAAGAACCGCCAGGGCAAAGTGATCCTGGCGGCCGAACAGGAAGGCGACCATATCCTGCTGTCGATCACCGATGACGGCAAAGGCATGGACCCCACGGTACTGCGCAACATTGCAGTCAAGCGTGGGGTGATGGACAAGGACGCCGCCGACCGCCTCACCGACACCGAGTGCTACAACCTGATCTTCGCCCCGGGCTTCTCCACCAAGACCGAGATTTCCGACGTGTCGGGCCGTGGCGTGGGCATGGATGTGGTGAAGACCAAGATCAGCCAGCTCAACGGCTCGATCAACATCTACTCGACCAAGGGCCAGGGCTCGAAGATCGTCATCAAGGTGCCGTTGACCCTGGCGATCATGCCGACCCTGATGGTGATGCTGGGCAACCAGGCGTTCGCCTTCCCACTGGTCAACGTCAACGAAATCTTCCACCTCGACCTGTCGCGCACCAACGTGGTGGACGGCCAGGAAGTGGTGATCGTGCGCGACAAGGCGTTGCCGCTGTTCTACCTCAAGCGCTGGCTGGTGGCTTCGGCCAAGCATGAAGAGCAGCGCGAAGGCCATGTGGTGATTCTTTCCGTGGGCACCCAGCGTATCGGCTTCGTGGTCGATCAACTGGTGGGCCAGGAAGAAGTGGTCATCAAGCCTTTGGGCAAAATGCTGCAGGGAACCCCGGGCATGTCGGGTGCGACCATTACCGGTGACGGTCGGATCGCGCTGATTCTGGATGTTCCGAGCATGCTCAAGCGTTACGCCGCACGGCGTATTTGATTCGGCCCGGGCAGGGCGGTTGTCCCTCGCCCGGCCTAACGGAGTGTTTATGGTAGTCAAGGTCCTGGTGGTGGACGATTCGGGTTTCTTCCGCCGCCGCGTCTCGGAAATTCTTTCATCGGATTCCAATATCCAGGTGGTCGGCACGGCCACCAACGGCAAAGAGGCGATCGATCAGGCCCTGGCGCTCAAGCCGGACGTGATCACCATGGACTACGAGATGCCGATGATGGACGGCATCACGGCGGTGCGGCACATCATGCAGCGCTGCCCGACGCCGGTGTTGATGTTCTCCTCGCTGACCCACGAAGGCGCCCGGGTCACCCTGGATGCGCTGGATGCCGGCGCGGTGGACTTCCTGCCGAAGAATTTCGAAGACATCTCGCGCAACCCCGAGAAGGTCAAGCAGATGCTCTGCGAGAAGGTGCACAGCATCTCCCGCAGTAACCGTCGCAGCCTGTTCAGTGCGCCGGCGCCCGCTCCCGTTACGCCGCCACCGGCCGCCCCGAGCACCTTTGGTCGCCCGGCGCCGGCACCGGTTGCGCGCCCGGCCGCCGCCCCGGTGCGTACGGCTGCGCCCGCCGCACATTCACCTGCGCCCAAGCGCAAGGCCTACAAACTGGTGGCCATCGGTACGTCCACCGGCGGCCCGGTGGCCTTGCAGCGGGTGTTGACCCAATTGCCGGCGAACTTCCCGGCGCCGATCGTGTTGATCCAGCACATGCCGGCCGCGTTCACCAAGGCGTTCGCCGAGCGCCTGGACAAGCTGTGCCGCATCAGCGTCAAGGAAGCCGAGGATGGCGACATCCTGCGTCCGGGTCTGGCGCTGCTGGCCCCCGGTGGCAAGCAAATGATGGTCGATGGCCGTGGTGCGATCAAAATCCTGCCGGGTGACGAACGCCTGAACTACAAGCCGTGTGTGGATATCACCTTCGGTTCCGCGGCCAAATCCTACGGCGACAAAGTTTTGGCGGTGGTATTGACCGGCATGGGCGCCGATGGCCGTGAAGGCGCGCGCCTGCTCAAGCAGGGCGGCAGCGCGATCTGGGCCCAGGATGAAGCCAGCTGCGTGATCTATGGCATGCCCATGGCCATCGTCAAGGCCGACCTGGCCGACGCCGTCTACAGCCTGGACGACATCGGCAAGCACCTGGTGGAGGCTTGCCTCTGATGGATGTATTGAGCCTGATTGGCATCATCATGGCGTTTGTCGCGATTATCGGCGGCAACTACCTCGAAGGCGGCCACCTGGGCGCCCTGGCCAACGGCCCGGCGGCGTTGATCGTGATCGGCGGCACCGTGGGCGCGGCGTTGTTGCAGTCGCCCATGAGTTCGTTCAAGCGCGCGATGCAGATCCTCATCTGGATTATCTTCCCGCCGCGTGTCGACTTGCCGGGCGGCATCGACCGCGTGGTCAACTGGAGCCTCACGGCGCGCAAGGAAGGCCTGCTTGGGCTGGAAGGCGTGGCCGATGCCGAGCCCGACAGCTACGCCCGCAAAGGCCTGCAACTGCTGGTGGACGGCGCCGAGCCGGAAGCGATTCGCAGCATCCTCGAAGTGGACTTCTACACCCAGGAAAGCCGCGACATCAACGCTGCCAAAGTCTTTGAAAGCATGGGCGGCTACGCGCCGACCATCGGCATCATCGGTGCGGTGATGGGCTTGATCCACGTGATGGGCAACCTGGCCGATCCGTCGCAACTGGGCAGCGGGATTGCCGTGGCGTTCGTCGCCACCATCTACGGCGTGGCCAGTGCCAACCTGGTGTTGTTGCCGGTGGCCAGCAAGCTCAAGTCGATCGCCCTGCGCCAGTCGCGTTATCGCGAGATGTTGCTCGAAGGCATCCTCTCGATTGCCGAGGGTGAAAACCCGCGCTCCATCGAATTGAAGCTCCAGGGCTTCATGGATTGATGGGAGGTATTTGTTGTGAGCCGTCGCCGCCGCGAGCCTGAAGAACACGTCAACCATGAACGCTGGCTGGTGTCCTACGCCGACTTCATTACGTTGCTGTTCGCGTTTTTTGTGGTGATGTACTCCATTTCCTCGATCAACGAAGGCAAGTACAAAGTCATTTCCCAGGCGCTGATTGGCGTGTTCAACGACGCTGACCGCGCCCTCAAGCCGATACCCATTGGCGAAGAACGCCCCAAGACCGTGACCCCGGCCAAGCCGCTGGTCAACGACAGCGATGAAACCGCCGCCGGCATTGGTGGCACCAGCGACCCGCTGAAAAGCATCGCCGATAACATCAGCGCTGCCTTTGGCGACCTGATCAGCTCCAACCAGATGACCGTGCGCGGCAATGAGTTGTGGGTCGAGATCGAGCTCAATTCCAGCCTGCTGTTCGCCAGTGCCGATGCAATGCCCAGCGACCAGGCGTTTACCATCATCGACAAGGTGGCGGCGATCCTGAAGCCGTTTGAAAACCCGGTCCACGTTGAAGGCTTTACCGATAACCTGCCGATCAGTACCGCGCAGTACCCGACCAACTGGGAGCTGTCTTCGGCCCGGGCGGCGAGTATTGTACGAATGCTCGCGATGCAGGGTGTGAACCCCGGGCGCCTGGCGTCGGTGGGTTATGGCGAGTTCCAGCCGGTGGCCAATAACGCCACGGCGGAAGGCCGTGCGCGCAACCGTCGGGTGGTGCTGGTGGTGTCGCGCAACCTGGACGTACGCCGCAGCCTGACCGGTACCGGCACTGCCAATGCAACACCGGATGCCGCCTTGAAGCGGGCTGGCACACAAACTGCACCAGCGCCCGTAAAGGCGCCGGTTCGCGGGAGTGCCGTCAATTCTCCGTCACCGGCTCTATAACCCCATGCAATTTCTCGGTCGAGCCTGTGCCTGCCGGGAGGAACAATCCGAATGAGAGTCTGGGCAGTTGCCAATCAAAAGGGTGGTGTCGGTAAAACCACCACGTCCATCGCCTTGGCCGGCTTGCTGGCCGAGGCCGGCAAGCGTGTGGTCGTGGTCGACCTGGACCCCCACGGCTCCATGACCAGCTATTTCGGCTATGACCCGGATGCCCTGGAACACAGTTGCTACGACCTGTTCCTGCACAAGGGCAGCGTGCCGGCCGACTTGCCGGGGCAACTGTTGCTGCCTACCAGCAATGAAAAGATCTCGCTGTTGCCGTCCAGCACCGCCCTGGCCACCCTTGAGCGCCAGTCGCCGGGGCAGAGCGGCCTGGGCCTGGTGATCGCCAAGACCCTGGCGCAGCTGTGGCAGGACTTCGACTACGCGATCATCGACAGCCCGCCGTTGCTCGGCGTGCTGATGGTCAACGCCCTGGCCGCCAGCCAACAGCTGGTGATCCCGGTGCAGACCGAGCACCTGGCCGTCAAGGGCCTGGAGCGGATGGTCAGTACCCTGGCGATGATCAACCGCTCGCGCAAGCAAGCGCTGCCGTTCAGCATCGTGCCGACCCTGTTTGACCGCCGTACCCAGGCGTCCCTCGGCACCTTGCGGGTATTGCGCGATGCTTATCCGGACACCATCTGGCAAGGCTACATCCCGGTGGACACGCGCCTGCGGGATGCGAGCCGGGCAGGGCTGACGCCGTCGCAGTTCGACGGCAAGAGCCGTGGGGTGCTGGCGTATCGGGCGTTGCTCAAGCACCTGTTGTCCCAGCAACTTGTGGCGCAGGTGGCATGATGGTCATAAACAGCCCTGTAGGAGCCTGGCTTGCCAGCGATGCAGACGCCGCGGTTTTCCTGACCAAACCGGCTCTCGATTCAAGTCCGGACACTCACAGGCCGATAACCTCTGAATACAGGGTTGATGGGGCTTGCGCGTGGGCATACAGATGAACCGTCCCGTTGATTTCAAGACCCGGCCGCAACTGGCGCTGGAGTCCTACCTGGACGCTTTGCTCCAGGACGCCACCGAGGAGATGCCGGAGCCGATTCTGATCCTCGATGAAGTCATCGAGCCTGAACCTGCTGCCCTGGACGAGTTTCAGCTGGCGGTCCTGGAAGAACAGGCCCGTGATGCGTTGGTGGTTCCCGTAGCCGTTCCTGTACCGGTTGCTGTGCCCGTCGAGCCTGTGGTGATTGCGCCTGTGGTGGTCGAACCGGTGGTTGAGGTTCACCTCCCGCCGAGCATCACGCCGCCGCCGGTACAGGGCGACGGTCGCCCGGTGTGGGCTGCGGAGCCGTTCGAATGTTTGCTGTTCGATGTCGCCGGGTTGACCCTGGCCGTGCCGCTGGTGTGCCTGGGTTCGATCTACTCCCTGGAAGGCCAGGAGTTGACGCCGTTGTTCGGCCAGCCGGATTGGTTCCTCGGGATCCTGCCGAGCCAGCAGGGCAACTTGAAGGTATTGGACACTGCGCGTTGGGTGATGCCCGACCGCTACCGCGATGACTTCCGCCAGGGCCTGCAATACGTTATTTCGGTCCAGGGCTACGAGTGGGGACTGGCGGTGCATCAGGTCAGCCGCTCATTGCGCCTGGACCCGAACGAAATCAAATGGCGCAGCCACCGTGGCCAGCGGCCATGGCTGGCGGGCACTGTGATCGAACACATGTGCGCATTGCTGGACGTCGCCGAACTGGCGGAGTTGATTGCCAGCGGCGCGGTAAAAGCGATGCCGCTCAACAAACGCACTTGATAACAAGCAGCAGCGCTACAGCGCTGCCCAAGAACGCACACCGTAACCAACGGTATTTGAAGGGGTCTGGAGTATGAACAAGTCAGTGTCCGCACAAGGTATGGATGATCCAATCCTGCAATGGGTCACCTTCAAGCTGGACAACGAGTCCTATGGCATCAACGTGATGCGTGTGCAGGAAGTGCTGCGCTACACCGAAATCGCTCCGGTTCCGGGTGCCCCGAGCTATGTGCTGGGCATCATCAACCTGCGCGGCAACGTGGTGACCGTGATCGACACCCGCCAGCGTTTTGGCCTGGTGCCGACCGAAGTCAACGACAACACCCGCATCGTGATCATCGAAGCCGACAAGCAAGTGGTCGGGATCATGGTCGACAGCGTGGCGGAAGTGGTTTACCTGCGCCAATCCGAAGTCGAGACTGCGCCGAACGTCGGCAACGAAGAATCGGCCAAGTTCATCCAGGGTGTCTGCAACAAGAACGGCGAACTGCTGATTCTGGTTGAGCTGGACAAGATGATGAGCGAAGAAGAGTGGCAGGACCTGGAGAATATCTGATTGTTTCTTGAGGTAGCGGTGATCGTCCTGGCCATCCTTTGGGCCGGGACCCTGGGCTTCCTGCTGCGTTATGTTCGCCAGCAACGGGAATTGGCCACTCGACAAGTCGAGCGCGACGCTGTGCGCGACCGGCGGATCCTGGAGCTGGCCAAGCGGGTCGACCACTTCCAGCAAAGTGCGGTGCGTGTGGGTGATGAAGTGCACGAGCTGCGTTCGGTGCTGGCGCCGTTGCCGGACAAGCTGTCGGCACTCGAGCAGCGTGACCCGTCGAGCCTCTCATTCGCCCAGGCGGCGAAGCTGGTGGGCATGGGCGCCACGGTGGATGAGCTGACCCAGTCCTGCGGGTTGACCCAGGCTGAAGCGCAGTTGATGAGCCGGTTGCACAAGGACAACTGAAGGTTACGAGCTGCAAGCGGTATTGCTTGCAGCTTATAGCCGGTGCCGGTTGCTCAGCCATTCGGCCATGGTCGAGTCCTCCAGGGCGTATTCACCACGGTTGGCTTTCCAGACCAACTCCTTCTCCCGCAGCACTTCCAGTGCTTTCTGCACGTTTGGCGTGCTGGCGTTCGGCTCGACCTGGGCCTGCTCCAGCTTGCGGTTCACATCCTGGAAGGTTTTCTCCGCAAAAGGCGAGAACGCCTGCTTGCCCAGGGTTCGTTCGCCCATCACTTCAAGTACCGCCTGTTGCAGCGGCGAGAGGTCGTTGTAGGCGCTCTCGTAGTCGCTCCAGATGCCGGCCTGGTGATTGAGTGCCCCGGTCCTCAGCAACTCGCCAAGGTTGCTGGCCTCGCCAAGACCCACGCTCACTTCGGTCAGTAGTGTGTTGAGCATTTCCGGGCGCCGGCCAACGAGCTGGAAGGCATAGTCCATGTCCTCCAGGTTGAACTGGTTGGTCGCGGCCAGGCGCTGGTTCCAGAGGTCCGTCACGAACTCGACGAAATCCCGGCTCAACAGCGGGAACGGTGTGATGTGGGCGCCGAAGAACGGTTGTTTGCTCTTGAGTACCAGGTTGGCCAGTTTGTCCCGGCTGGAGCCGGTGAAGACCAGGCGCAGGCCATCGGCCGTGCTGCTGCCGTTGAGATGATCCCGTGCCGCCTTGAGGGCGAACATGGCGTTCACCCCGCCTTCGCTGTTGAGGGCGTGCTGGGCCTCGTCCACGATCAGCACGATCATTTGCCCCGAGACCTGGTGCAGCACGTCCAGCGCGTGGCTGAGCGTGGTGCCGGCGGGCAATTGCGGTTTGGTGAAGTCCCAACTCAAGGTGCGCAACAGGCTGATCTTGTCGATACCGGCTTTCTTGGCCGCCTTGCTCACTGCGCTTTCGAACTCGCCCAGGGCTTTGCCGATAGCGCCGGAGATCAGTTCGGCGGGGTCGATTTCGCGGTTCATCCACAGGTCCACGTACACCGGCAGCCAACCTCGGGCCTTGCACTCGGGGATAAGGTCGTTGCGCAGGAACGTACTCTTGCCGGTACGGCGCGGAGCCGCGAGGAACATGCCGGAGCTGTAGTCGGCAAATGACTCGCCTGCCAGATCACGGGCGAGCGCTTCGGCGAGTAGCTTTCGACTGAGAATCGGGCGGGTAGGGCTCATGGGTTTATCCTGAACTATCGGGTTCGAGATAATCTATACCTCGAAAGATATAATTGCTATACACCACCCACCGCAACTGATCATTCCCACGCTCTGCGTGGGAATGCATCCCGTGACGCTCCGCGTCACCCCTGCGCAAGACTTGAACGTTGCAGCGCCGGTTGGACGCGGAGCTCCGAGGCGGCGTTCCCACGCAGAGCGTGGGAACGATCAGCCGGCTCCCACCTTAATAATCGTCGCCTCTTTCCGTCACATCCCGCTCCACCGGCCCCGCGTCCGGGTTGTAGCCCACCGGGAACTTGCCCTTCAGCGTCCAGGCAAACGCGATGATCTCGGCGACGGTGCGGTACAACTCTTCCGGGATACTGTCCCCCAACTCCATGCGTGCCAGTAATTTGACCAGCTCGGCATTTTCGTAAATCGGGACTTCGTTCTCCCGGGCCAGCTTGAGGATGGCTTCGGCCAGGGCATCGTCGCCCTTGGCGGTCAGGGTCGGCGCTTGTTGCCCGTCGTATTTGAGGGCGATGGCCTGGCGGGGCGGGTTGGGGTTTTTCATGCGGTTTCATCCACCCAGCGTTGTTCAAGCCCGGTTTTCGGGCCCCGTGGCGGGGTACCGAGGTGGCAGTCGAGGTCGCCGACGTTGAGTCCCGACGACACCAGGCGCTCGCGCAGGCTGCCCAGGTGGCTTTCGATCAGGCTGGCGGTGAAGGGCCGGGTCGCCCACAACTGGCTCGACAGTTTGCCCTGGCTCAGTTGCGCCTGGACCTGCAACGGGCCGAGCGGCTCCATGTCGAGCGCCATTTCCACGCGCCAGAGCATTTGCTTGGGATCCTTGCTGTCCTTGCGTTCCGGCTGTTCCTTGTCGGGCGCCGGTTCTTCCCGCTGGAACTTGACCTGCAACGGCACGATGTCCTGCAAGGTGCGCATGGGGATTTCCAGCTGCCAGGTGGTCAAGAGCTTGCCGTCGGCGGTGGTACCGGTCTGCTCCAGGCTCGACAGCTGATGGCTTTGCAGGCGGGAGATGGCCCCGGCGGCCAGGCGCAGCAGGTTTTCCAGGTCACTTTCACCTTCCAGGCGTTGCATCAGCCGATCGGGCAGCGGAAAGCCTGCGGGCGCCTGCCTGGCGCCGAGCTGGGCGAGGGTGCCCAGCGGGCTGCGTACGAAGCTGGGCAGCAACTGCGCCAGGGTGTTGGCAGCGAGGATCGCATTCAGATTGGTGCTGGCGGGCAGGGATGGCAGCAGGTCGGCGACGAAGCGCAGCAGCGCGCCTTTCATGTCCAGCGGCGGTATCTGCGGGTTTTGCCCGGCCAGCAACTTGGCTTCGAGGAAGGTCCCGCTGTTCTGGATCAGTTGCGCCAGCACCTTGGGGTTGCTGGCCTGGGCCAGGTCGGGCAGGCCGGCGAGCAAACGCTCGGCGGCGGCGCGCAGGTCGGCCCCGGTGCTGTCGCTGCTGGTCGCCGGCAGGCTTTGCAGCGCGGTGAACACCACGTCCAGCGAGCCCTGGCGGCTTTGCTGGGTGGAGAGTTGCTGGGCCACGGCCAATTGGTCCTGGCGCCCGCTCAGCGGTACAAAGCTCAAGGTCTGCGCACTTTGCACCACGGCGCTGAGCAGGCTGCCGACGCGCAAGGGCTGCGGGCTTTCGACGGTCAGGGTCGCGCCGCTGAGGACGTTATTGAGCACCGACACCAGTGAGCGATACACCACCGGCTGGTTGGCGCCCTGTGGCAGCGCCTGGGTGGTCAGCACCTTGCCTTGCAGCAGGGTGCCCACCGGTAACTGGCTGGTATCGATACGCGTCAGCGCGGCGACGCTGGAACTCAGGGCCTGCTGCAGGCTGATGGACAAATTGCCCGACGGCGTCTGGCTGACTTCCACCTGGGTACCCAGCGGCAGCGGCTGGCTGCTGCTGGCCTGCACCAGGGTTTGCCGGCCGCCTTCCAGGGTCAGCTTGAGCAGCAACTGAAATGCATCGCCGCCTTGTTTCAGTGCCAGCACCTCGGCATTTACGGTTTTTCCGGGGTCGATCAGGCCGGTCTGCGGCTCCAGCAGTTTCAGCAACTCGCCCGCTGCAGGCGCGGGCGCAGGCCCGGCCGGAAGCGTCGGGGGGAGCGTGGGAAGATTGATCTCACCGGTCATCGTGCGCGCCGTCTCAGGGGAAATTGCCCTCTTTAGAGTAGGGCATCACATGTATAATGCCGCCCGTCTTCAAAGAGAGTGTTAAAAACAACACAACTGATTGATCCAGCTCTCTAAAAACGGTCGCCAAAGCAGTTAATGTGCATCTCTTTAACGGCCGTTCCACCGCCGACTTGAACCGTAAAGGCCCGCGATCTCTTGACCAGCCCTCTTCTAGAAGCCGTAGCGCTCGCCTGTGAACGTGACCTGCGGATGCTGTTCGAACACCTCGAACTGCGTCTGGCGGGCGGCGACATGGTGCAGGTCAGCGGCCCCAACGGCAGCGGCAAGACCAGCCTGTTACGCCTGCTGGCCGGTCTGATGCAGCCGACGGCGGGGGAAGTGCGGCTCAACGGCAAACCGTTGCACGAGCAGCGCACCGAGCTGGCGCGCAACCTGATCTGGATCGGCCACGCCGCCGGGATCAAGGATGTGCTCACCGCCGAAGAAAACCTCAGCTGGCTCAGCGCCCTGCATCATCCCGCAAGCCGCGAGGCGATCTGGCAGGCCCTCGCCGCCGTTGGCCTGAAAGGTTTCGAAGACGTACCCTGCCACACCCTGTCCGCCGGCCAGCAGCGCCGCGTGGCCCTGGCCCGTTTGTATCTGGACGGCCCGCCGCTATGGATTCTCGACGAACCCTTCACCGCCCTCGACAAACAAGGCGTTGCCCAATTGGAAGAACACCTTGCCGCGCACTGCGAGCAGGGCGGCATGGTTGTCCTGACCACTCACCACACCTTGACGCGCATGCCTGCCGGTTACCGCGACCTCGACCTGGGACGGTGGGCGGTATGAGTGTTTTTGCCCTGTTGGTCGCCCGCGAAGCGCGGTTACTCTGTCGCCGTCCGGCCGAATTGGCCAACCCGCTGGTGTTCTTCGCGATTGTGATTGCGCTGTTCCCGTTGGCGGTGGGCCCCGAGACTAAACTGTTGCAAACCTTGTCTCCGGGACTGGTCTGGGTGGCGGCGCTTTTGTCGGTCCTGCTCTCGCTGGACGGGCTGTTTCGCAGTGATTTTGAAGACGGTTCCCTCGAACAGTGGGTCCTTTCGTCGCACCCCCTGCCACTTCTGGTATTGGCCAAGGTACTGGCACACTGGGCGTTTTCCGGCCTGGCGCTGGTATTGCTCGCGCCGCTGCTGGCGATGATGCTGGGGTTGCCCACCGAATGCCTGCCGGTGTTGCTCCTTTCCTTGTTGCTTGGCACGCCGGTTCTCAGTCTACTGGGCGCCGTAGGTGCGGCACTGACCGTCGGTTTGAAACGCGGTGGCCTGTTGTTGGCGCTGCTGATCTTGCCTTTGTATATCCCGGTGTTGATCCTGGGCAGCGGCGCGTTGCAAGCCGCGCTCCAGGGCATGCCGGCGACCGGTTACCTCCTGTGGCTTGGCAGCCTGGCCGCCCTGGCGGTAACCCTGACACCCTTTGCTATAGCGGCTGGCCTGAAGATCAGCGTCGGCGAATAATGAGGTCTGGTTAAGCGATAGAACCTTAACCAGTAAAGACCCTAAGCTTCTCGCAACGACGAGAAGCAACCGTGATGGAAACAGCATGAACTGGACCTGGTTTCACAAGCTCGGCTCGCCCAAATGGTTTTACGGCATCAGTGGCAAACTGCTGCCGTGGTTGAGCATCGCCGCGGTATTGCTGATCGGCATCGGCCTGGTCTGGGGCCTGGCCTTCGCGCCGCCGGACTATCAGCAAGGCAACAGCTTTCGCATAATCTACATCCACGTGCCTGCCGCGATGCTGGCCCAGTCCTGCTACGTGATGCTGGCGGTGTGCGGCATCGTCGGCCTGGTGTGGAAGATGAAACTGGCGGATGTTGCCCTGCAATGCGCCGCGCCCATCGGTGCCTGGATGACCGCCGTGGCGCTGGTCACCGGCGCGATCTGGGGCAAGCCGACCTGGGGTTCGTGGTGGGTATGGGATGCGCGACTCACCTCGATGCTGATCCTGCTGTTCCTGTACTTCGGCCTGATTGCCCTGGGCAACGCCATCAGCAACCGTGACAGCGCCGCCAAGGCCTGCGCGGTGCTGGCGATCGTCGGCGTGATCAACATCCCGATCATCAAATACTCGGTGGAGTGGTGGAACACCCTGCACCAGGGCGCCACCTTCACCCTCACCGAAAAGCCGGCAATGCCCGTGGAAATGTGGGCGCCGCTGCTGCTGATGGTGCTGGGGTTCTACTGCTTCTTCGGCGCCGTGCTGCTGATGCGCATGCGCCTCGAAGTGCTCAAGCGAGAAGCCCGCACCAGTTGGGTCAAGGCCGAAGTGCAAAACAGCCTGGGAGCCCGTGGATGAGCTTCAACTCTTTCAGTGATTTTCTCGCCATGGGCCATCACGCCCTGTACGTCTGGACGGCCTATGGCATTTGCCTGGCGGTGCTGGCCCTCAACGTCGCCGCGCCGATCCTGGCCCGCAAGCGTTACCTGCAACAAGAGGCGCGTCGTTTGCGCCGGGAGACCGAAAAGTGAATCCGCTGCGTAGAAAGCGTCTGTTGATCATCCTGGCCATCATGGCCGGTGTCGGCATTGCCGTGACCCTGGCCCTGAGCGCCCTGCGGGAGAACATCAACCTGTTCTACACCCCGACCCAGATCGCCAACGGCGAAGCGCCGCTGGACACCCGAATCCGTGCCGGTGGCATGGTCGAGAAAGGCTCGTTGCAACGCTCCGGCGACTCCCTGGACGTCAAGTTCATCGTCACCGACTTCAACAAGTCCGTGACCATCACCTACCGCGGCATCCTCCCGGACCTGTTCCGCGAAGGGCAGGGCATCGTTGCCCTCGGCAAGCTCAACGCCGACGGCGTGGTGGTGGCCGATGAAGTGCTGGCCAAGCACGATGAAAAATACATGCCGCCGGAAGTCACCAAGGCCCTCAAAGACAGCGGCCAATCCGCCCCGACCCCCGCCAAGGAGGGCTAAGTCATGACGTCCGCACTGTTTATTCCGGAGTTGGGCCAACTGGCGATGATCCTCGCCCTGTGCTTTGCCATCGTCCAGGCCGTGGTCCCGTTGCTGGGCGCCTGGCGCGGTGACCGCCTGTGGATGAGCCTGGCCCAGCCGGCTGCCTGGGGCCAGTTCGCCTTTCTGGTGTTCGCCTTCGGTTGCCTGACCTACGCCTTCATGACCGACGACTTTTCTGTCGCCTACGTCGCCAATAACTCCAACAGCGCCTTGCCCTGGTACTACAAGTTCAGCGCCGTGTGGGGCGCCCACGAAGGTTCGTTGCTGCTGTGGGCATTGATCCTCGGCGGCTGGACCTTTGCCGTCTCGATCTTCTCCCGCCAACTGCCGCAGGTGATGCTGGCCCGGGTGCTGGCGGTGATGGGCATGATCAGCATCGGCTTCCTGCTGTTCCTGATCATGACCTCCAACCCGTTCATCCGCATCCTGCCGCAGATCCCGGTCGACGGGCACGACCTCAACCCGCTGCTGCAGGACATCGGCCTGATCGTGCACCCGCCGATGCTCTACATGGGCTACGTCGGTTTCTCGGTCGCCTTCGCCTTCGCCATCGCCGCCTTGCTCGGCGGGCGTCTCGATGCCGCCTGGGCGCGCTGGTCGCGGCCGTGGACCATCGTCGCCTGGGCATTCCTCGGCATCGGCATCACCCTGGGCTCATGGTGGGCCTACTACGAACTCGGCTGGGGCGGCTGGTGGTTCTGGGACCCGGTGGAAAACGCCTCCTTCATGCCCTGGCTGGTGGGCACCGCGCTGATTCACTCGCTGGCAGTCACCGAAAAACGCGGCGTGTTCAAGAGCTGGACCGTGTTGCTGGCCATCGCCGCGTTTTCCCTGAGCCTGCTGGGTACGTTCCTGGTGCGTTCCGGCGTACTGACCTCGGTGCACGCGTTTGCCTCCGACCCGGAGCGCGGCGTGTTCATCCTGATCTTCCTGCTGTTCGTGGTCGGCGGTTCGCTGACGCTGTTCGCCCTGCGTGCGCCAGTGGTCAAGAGCCACGTGGGCTTCAACCTCTGGTCCCGGGAAACCCTGCTGCTGGGCAATAACCTGGTGCTGGTGGTGGCGGCCTCGATGATTCTGCTCGGTACCCTGTACCCGCTGGTGCTGGATGCCCTGAGCGGCGCCAAGCTGTCCGTCGGCCCGCCGTACTTCAACGCGCTGTTCATCCCCTTGATGGCGCTGCTGATGGTGGTGATGGCGGTCGGCGTACTGGTGCGCTGGAAAGACACCCCGGTGAAATGGCTGGTGGGCATGCTCACCCCGGTACTGCTGGGCAGCGCCGCATTGGCGGTGATCGCTGGGATTGCCTACGGCGACTTCAACTGGGCCGTGCTTGCCACCTTCATGCTCGCGGCCTGGGTATTGCTGGCCGGTGTACGCGACCTGATCGACAAGACCCGCCACAAAGGTTTGATCAAAGGCTTGCCGACCATGACCCGCAGTTACTGGGGCATGCAGGTCGCCCACATCGGCATCGCCGTGTGCGCCCTGGGTGTGGTGTTGTCCAGCCAGAACAGCGCCGAGCGCGACCTGCGCCTGGCCCCCGGCGAGTCCATGGACCTGGCCGGCTACCACTTCATTTTCGAAGGCGCCAAGCACTTCGAAGGCCCGAACTTCACCTCCGACAAAGGCACCGTACGCGTTGTGCGCAACGGTAAGGAAATCGCCGTGCTGCACCCGGAAAAACGCCTGTACACCGTGCAAAGTTCGATGATGACCGAAGCCGGGATCGACGCCGGTTTCACCCGCGACCTCTACGTCGCCCTGGGTGAACCGTTGGGCGATGGCGCCTGGGCCGTGCGGGTCCACGTCAAACCGTTTGTGCGCTGGATCTGGTTCGGCGGCCTGCTCACCGGCTTCGGTGGTTTGCTGGCGGCGATGGACCGGCGCTACCGGGTCAAGGTCAAGAGCCGGGTGCGTGAAGCCCTCGGTCTGCAAGGAGCGCCAGTATGAAGCGTTGGTTGATGGTGTTACCGCTGGCGGCGTTTCTGGTGGTGGCGGTGTTCCTGTATCGCGGGCTGTACCTGGACCCGGCCGAGCTGCCGTCGGCCATGATCGGCAAGCCATTCCCGGCGTTCTCGCTGCCGACGGTGCAGGGCGACAAGACCCTGACCCAGGCTGATTTGCTGGGCAAACCGGCACTGGTCAACGTGTGGGGCACCTGGTGCATTTCCTGCCGCGTGGAGCATCCGGTGCTGAACCAGCTGGCGGAGAAGGGCGTGGTGATCTACGGCATCAACTACAAGGACGACAATGCTGCCGCCCTGAAGTGGCTGGCGGAATTCCACAACCCGTACCAGCTGGATATCCGCGACGAAGACGGCAACCTCGGGCTGAACCTTGGTGTGTACGGCGCTCCGGAAACCTTCTTCATCGACGCCAAGGGCGTGATCCGCGACAAGTACGTGGGCGTGATCGACGAAGTGGTGTGGCGCGAGCAACTGGCCGCCAAGTACCAGGCGCTGGTGGACGAGGCCAAGCCATGAAGCGTTGGTTAGCCGCCGCGGTATTGGGCTTGAGCATGGTCGGCGTGGCCCACGCCGCCATCGACACTTACGAATTTGCCAAGGACGGAGACCGCGAGCGTTTTCGCGAACTGACCAAGGAGCTGCGCTGCCCCAAGTGCCAGAACCAGGACATCGCCGATTCCAATGCACCGATCGCCGCCGACCTGCGCAAAGAGATTTTCCGCATGCTCGGCGAGGGCAAGGACAATCAGCAGATCATCGACTTCATGGTCGACCGATACGGTGACTTCGTGCGCTACAAGCCGGCGCTCACCAGCAAGACTGCGCTGCTGTGGTTCGGCCCCGCCGGGTTGTTGCTCACAGGCTTAGTCGTTATGGCGGTGATTGTGCGCCGCCGTCGTGTTGCCCCGGCCGATGGCTCGGACTCGCTTTCCGTCGACGAGCGTCAACGCCTCGACCAACTGCTGGACAAAAAAACTGATGATTGATTTCTGGCTCGCAGCAGGTCTGCTGCTTCTGATTGCCTTGAGTTTCCTGCTGATCCCGGTGTTACGCGGCCGCCGTGCCCAGCGTGAAGAGGATCGCACTGCATTGAACGTGGCGCTGTACCAGGAACGCGTGGCGGAACTGCAAACCCAGCAGACCGAAGGCGTGCTGGATGCGGCCCAGCTGGACAGCGGTCGCGCTGAAGCGGCCCGTGAGTTGCTGGCGGATACCGAGGGTGTGGAAAAGCCCCGGGAATCGCGCCTCGGCAAACCGTTGCCGTTGCTCGCGGCGTTTCTGGTGCCGGTGTTGGGCGTGGCGCTGTACCTGCATTACGGTGCCAGCGACAAGGTCGAACTGACCCGCGAATTCTCCCAGCCGCCGGTGTCCATGGAAGACATGACCCGCCGCCTGGAGCGCGCCGCAGCGGCCCAGCCGGATTCGCCGGAAGGCCTGTACTTCCTCGGTCGCGCCTACATGGCCCAGGACCGTTCCGCCGATGCGGCGAAAATCTTCGAGCGCACCGTGGCCCTGGCCGGTCGCCAGCCCGAGTTGCTCGGCCAGTGGGCCCAGGCCCAGTACTTTGCCGACAACAAACAGTGGTCGCCCAAGGTCCAGGCCCTGACCGACGAAGCACTGAAACTCGATCCGAAAGAAGTCACCAGCCTCGGCCTGCTGGGCATCGCCGCCTTTGAAGGCCAGCGTTACCAGGAAGCGATCGACTACTGGAACCGCCTACTGGCGCAACTGCCACCGGACGACAATTCCCGTGCCGCGCTGCAAGGCGGGATCGACCGGGCCGCCGAGAAGCTCAAGGAGAGTGGCGGCAGCGTGGCGCCCGTGAAGGCAGAAAAACAGATGCAAGTGCGGGTGGACCTGGCCGCCGATGTGAAGGCCAAGGCCTTGCCGACCGACAGCGTGTTCATCTTCGCCCGTGCCGTCAAAGGCCCGCCGGCGCCATTGGCGGCCAAGCGCGTGACCGTGGCCGACCTGCCGATCACCGTCGAGCTGGGCGACAGCGACGCGATGATGCCGCAGTTGAAACTGTCCAACTTTCCCGAAGTCCAACTGGTTGCGCGCATATCCCGGGCAGGTGTTCCCACAGCTGGCGAGTGGATCGGCCGCAGCCAACCCCTGGCCAGCAGCACCACTGCGCTGCAGCAGCTGACCATCGACAGTCCGGACCAATAATTCGAGGAAATGCCCATGACCGCTATCGCACGTATCACCCTGCTCAGCCTGGTACTGGGGTTGAGTGCTTGTGCGGTCCATCGGCCTCCGTCGCCTACCGGGCCGACTATTCCACCGACAGGGCCGTCGACCCAGCCGAGCACACAGCCAGGCACCCAGCCCTCAGGCCCGGTGATCAAACCGTCGAAGCCGGTGCCTAGCTCCTCGCCGACCTTCGCACCGCCACCGGGTGCGGCCAGCCACTGGGACGGGAAGATGCAGGTGTACGTGCTGGACGAACAGCCGGATACGTTCTACCGCCAGCGCACCTACTACCGCTGGAGCAACGGCTGGAGCCGGTCCATCAGCCCGAACGGGCCTTGGGAGGAGACCGATGTCCATGGCGTACCGCCGGGGTTGAGCAAGCAGTACGCACAATGAAAAAAGGCGACCTTCGGGTCGCCTTTTTCATGGCTGGTTTGGAATACAGTCCACCCAACAACAAAGCTCAAATGTGGGAGCGGGCTTGCTCGCGAATACGGCGTGTCAGCCAACAAATCGGGCACTGATATACCGTATTCGCGAGCAAGCCCGCTCCCACATTTTGAATCTCGTTTGATTTGAAATTACGCCAGCTCCTCAGTCTGCCTGGGCGCGCTTGTCCAGTGGATCACCCCGGCAATCACCCCCAGCATCACCCCAAACTCCACAATCCCCATCCAGCCCAACCGCGCCATTAACCAGCCGCTGACTGTCGCCCCCACCGCACCGCCAAAAAACGTCGCCGTCATGTACAAACTATTGATGCGGCCCTGGGCTTTCGGGTCCACCGCAAACGCCCGGGTCTGGTTGGAAACCAAGCCCGACTGCACGCCGATATCCAGCACGATCACCCCCAGCACCAGCAAGATAATCGAAGTCTCGGCACCCGCCAGCAGCAGGAACGCCAAGGTCACAATCCCGATACTCGCCCCAATCACCTTGCGCGAACCCAGCCTGTCGGAAGCCCGCCCACCGAGCGACGCCGCCAACGCACCCGCCGCACCGATAATCCCGAAGCCACCGGCCCAGGCACTGCCCAATTGCCATGGCCCATGAGCCAACAGTGCTGCCAGATTCACCCAAAACGCATTGAAGCAAGCCCACAACAACGCCTGCACCATCATTGATTGGCGAATTGGGCTGTTGTCGCGCATCAGCGGCCACAGCGAAGCCAGCAGGCGAGGGTAGGACAGGTTGGTGCTCGGCACGCCCTGTGGCAGCAGCCTGGCGGCACCGATCCACACCGGGATCATGAAGGCCGCCTCCATCGCGTACACCGCCCGCCAGCCATAAGCCTCACCGACTACGCCGGCGATCGTGCGCCCGAGCAGGATGCCGACCATGATCCCGCTGACCACCGTGCCCACATTGCGCCCGCGTTCGTGGGGCTGCGACATCACCGCCGCGAATGGCACCAGTTGCTGCGGCACACAGCTCACAATCCCCAAGCCGAAAGACGCCCCGATCAGCGCCCAGATGCCCGGTGAAAACGCCGCCGCCAGGGCGAAACAGAACGCCAGGGCGATCTGCCCCAGCACCAGCTTGCGGCGGTCAAAACGGTCGCCCATCGGCAGCAGCAACGCCAGCCCGGTAGCAAAACCCAGCAGGGCGGAACCGGCCACCAGATCCACGGTGGTCACGTCCACGCCCATGTCCGAAGCGATCAGCGGCAGGATTGGCTGGGTGCAGTAAATATTGGTAATCACCGCGCCGGCGATCACCGCCATCATGATGATCTTGCCGCGCGGCGCGACCGCAGGCGCTGTGGAAGGTTGGGATGTCATCGGCAGGCCACTCACGGCGCTCTCCTTCAATGCAGATCTCCGGGAAGGAGATGAGTGGCCAACGTTACGCACTCGCGCTTATCAGGATAATCCCCTAGGATTTGGAATCATCCTTCCAGAATTTGATAGGTTGCCATGAACCGTCTTGAATCCATGTCCATCTTCGTTGCCGTGGTTGATGCAGGCAGCCTGACCGCTGCGGCGCGGCGCCTCGACATGCCGCTGGCCAGCGTCAGCCGCAAGGTGGCTGAACTTGAGACGCACCTGAAAACCCGCCTGCTGCACCGCACCACGCGCCAGCTGTCGTTGACCGATGCCGGCGCCTCCTACCTCGACGCGTGCCGGCGCATTCTTGAAGACATCAGCGAGGCCGAGCGCGCGGCCACTGGCGAATATTCCCAGCCCCGGGGCGAACTGGTGGTCACCGCGCCCGTGGTCTTCGGGCGGCTGCACATCGTGCCGGTGGTGGCGGAATTCCTCGCGCAGTACCCGGAGATCGACATCAACCTGATCCTTACTGACCGCGTCGTGCATCTGATGGAAGAGCATTGCGATGTGGCGGTACGCATCGGCGAACTGCCCGACAGCTCGCTCAAGGCCATGCAGGTGGGCACGGTGCGGCGGGTGGTGTGCGCCAGCCCGGCATACCTGGCCGCTCGCGGCATACCCGCTGAGCCCCAGGACTTGGCGGGGCATGACTGCATCACCTTCGAAGTGCTGGCGTCCCAAGGGGCGTGGGGATTTGGCGCGGGTAAAACCGGGCTCTCGGTACCGGTGCATTCGCGGTTGTCGGTGAACACCGCAGAAGCGGCGATTGCGGCGGCGACGTTGGGGGTTGGGGTGATTCGGGTACTCTCGTATCAAGTGGCGGATGCAGTGCGGGAGGAGGCGTTGGCGGTGGTGCTTGAGGCGTTCGAGTCGGCGCCGCTGCCCATTAGCCTGGTGCACAAAGGGCAGTCGCCGTTGCCGCTGAAGCTGCGGGCGTTTCTGGATTTTGTGATGCCGCGATTGCGCGCCCGCACCGCCCAATAACACCGACGAATTTGAACCTGATGAAAATCAAAATGTGGGAGCCGGGCTTGCCCGCGATAGCGGTGTATCAGGTTTTGAAACTGTTGCTGATACACCGCTATCGCGGGCAAGCCCGGCTCCCACATTGGATTTACGTTGCCAGTTGGATCTCGGCAAGGCGCGGCTTTAGAAACTCCAGGGCATCTTTAAAGACCTGATGCCACTCTTCTGACGGTTCGCTCGCCAGCGGGTGCCAGAAGAACTGGAACTCGTGGCCGCCATCATCCTCTGCAAAATGGGTCCAGGTATCTGGCAGGTCTTCAGGGATCAGGCATTGATGAAAGGCCCATGTATGCCCCGTGGACGCTGAGTGCCAAGTGCCCAGGTCACGTATCACCTTGCCGGTTATCCCGGCCTCTTCAAGCAACTCTCTAACTGCCGCAGCCTCGGTACTTTCGCCAGGCTCCAAGCTGCCCTTGACCAGTTGAAGACCTGCCAGTGGGTGTTTGAAGGCGAGGATTTCCAGGGATTGGCGGGTTCGCAGGATGACCGGACATGCCTTGTCTTTTCCCATCACGTTGTCCTTTTGCACATATTGGCGGCCAGCTATTGCACCACAGTCCGGCACATTTCCAATGCCGGGCGAAAACCTTGTGGCGAGGGAGCTTGCTCCCGCTGGACTGCGAAGCAGGCCCAAGTCAGCCACTTCAGTACATCTGACAGACCGTGTCACCCAGGCTCGGGGCCGCTGCGCAGCCCAGCGGGAGCAAGCTCCCTCGCCACAGGTTAGGTATGGATCGTTCCCACGCTCTGCGTGGGAATGCATCCCGTGACGCTCCGCGTCACCACTGCGCAAGACTTCAATGGACGCAGAGCGTCCGAGGCGGCATTCCCACGCAGAGCGTGGGAACGATCAACGTCCTACAGCTACTTCCAACCTTTCATCAAACCTTCATCAAACGGTTTTACTCCAGTCATGTGCAAGTCATAGGGCTGACACAGCCCGCGCCTACTGTCGTTTGAACTCAAACGCAGCCACGGATGGCTGTTCAACCAGACAGAGAAGCCCATGACTCCAGCTATCCATGTCGATCATCTGAACAAGACCTTTGCGAAGAAATCCGCGCTGGTCGACCTCGAACTCACCGTTGCCACCGGTGAGATGGTCGCGCTGATTGGCGCTTCCGGCTCCGGCAAGTCCACCTTGCTGCGCCACCTCGCGGGCCTGGCCTGTTGCGACAAGAGCAACGGCGGCAGCGTCAAGGTGCTGGGCCGGGAAGTGCAGGCCAGCGGGCGGTTGAATGGCAAGGTGCGGCGCCTGCGCGCCGACATCGGCTACATCTTCCAGCAGTTCAACCTGGTCAACCGCCTGAGCGTGCTCGACAACGTACTGCTCGGTTGCCTGGGCCGCATGCCGCGCTGGCGCGGCAACCTCGGTTTGTTCAATGCCGAGGAAAAACAGTTCGCCATGGAATCCCTGGCCCGCGTCGGCCTGGCAGACCTGGCCAGCCAGCGCGCCTCCACCTTGTCCGGCGGCCAGCAGCAACGCGTGGCAATCGCCCGCGCTTTGACGCAACGCGCCGAAGTGATCCTGGCGGATGAACCCATCGCCTCCCTGGACCCGGAGTCGGCGCGCAAGGTCATGGAGATCCTCGCCGATATCAACGGCCGCGACGGCAAGACCGTGGTGGTCACCCTGCACCAGGTCGATTACGCCATGCGTTATTGCCCGCGAGCCGTGGCGCTCAAGGGCGGGCGGATTCACTTCGATGGCCAGGCCAGCGAGCTGAGCAGCCAGTTCCTCAACGATTTGTACGGTGCCGATGTGGACACCAGCCTGATGTTTTCCGACCAGACCCGCACACCCGTCGTCCCCGCACGGTTGGCCCTGGCCCGCGCTTGAAACCTTACTAACGACCCACAGGAATCCTCTCCATGTTGAACCGTATCGGTCATGTGTTTCTGTCTGCCGTGCTGCTTGCCAGCGTGGCCATGGGCACTGCCCAGGCCGCCGACAAGGCGATCAATTTCGGCATCATGTCCACCGAGTCTTCGCAGAACCTCAAGAGCATCTGGCAGCCCTTCCTGGATGACATGCACAAGAAGACCGGCCTCACCATCAACGCCACCTTCGCTTCCGACTACGCCGGCCTGATCCAGGGCATGCGCTTCAACAAGGTCGACGTGGCCTGGCTGGGCAACAAGGCCGCGATGGAAGCGGTGGACCGTTCCAACGGCGAAATCTTCGCCCAGACCGCCGCCGCCAACGGGGCTGCCGGTTACTGGAGCGTGCTGATCGTGCGCAAGGACAGCCCGATCAACAACGTCGATGACATGCTCAAGAACGCCAAGAACCTGACCTTCGGCAACGGTGACCCGAACTCCACTTCGGGCTACCTGGTGCCCGGCTACTACGTGTTCGCCAAGAACCACGTCGACGCTGCCACCGCCTTCAAGCGAACCCTCAACTCCAGCCATGAAGTCAACGCATTGAGCGTGGCCAAGGGGCAGTTGGACGTCGCCACCTTCAACACCGAAAGCTGGGACCGCCTGGAAGTCACCCAGCCGGACAAGGCCGCCATGCTCAAGGTGATCTGGAAGTCGCCGCTGATCCCGGCCGACCCTATGGTGTGGAGCAAGGCCCTGAGCGACAGCGAGAAGACCAAGATCCGCGACTTCTTCGCCAACTACGGTGACACCGACGAAGAGAAGGCCGTGCTGAAGAACATGCAACTGGGCAAGTTCCTCAAGTCCAGCGACGACCAGCTGTTACCGATCCGCCAACTGGAACTGTTCAAGCAGCGCACCACCATCAGCGCCGACGACAAGCTGGAAGCGGCTGACAAGGCCAGGAAGCTCGCCGACATCGACGCCGACCTGGCCAAGCTGCAAGAGCGCATCACCGAACTGGACAAGAAGACCGCAGCCAACGGCTAACCCCCTGTAGGAATCGGGTTCATGTGGGAGCGGGCTTGCTCGCGAATACGGTGTGTCATTCAACGCATCCGGCGACTGAGTCACCGCATTCGCGAGCAAGCCCGCTCCCACATTAAGCCCAGTTCCAACCCTACACCGAGAGTGACCCATGACTACCTTGCATGCTGAAGCAGTGGGCAAAAGGACTTGGCCGCAATACCTGGGCTGGGGCCTGTTCCTGATCCTGCTGGCCTGGGCCTGGCACGGCGCCGAGATGAACCCGCTGGCGCTGTACCGCGATTCCGGAAACATGGCGACCTTCGCCGCCGACTTCTTCCCGCCGGACTTCCACGAATGGCGCTCCTACCTCAAGGAGATGATCGTCACCGTGCAAATCGCCCTCTGGGGCACGGTGCTGGCGATTGTCTGCTCGGTGCCGCTGGGCATTCTGTGCGCCGACAACATCACGCCGTGGTGGATTCACCAGCCACTGCGCCGGGTGATGGATGCCTTCCGCTCGATCAACGAAATGGTGTTCGCGATGTTGTTCGTGGTCGCCGTCGGCCTCGGTCCTTTTGCCGGTGTCCTGGCCTTGTGGATCAGCACCACCGGGGTCCTCGCCAAGCTGTTTGCCGAAGCCGTCGAAGCCATCGACCCGGGCCCCGTTGAAGGTGTGCGAGCCACCGGTGCCAGTGCCTTGCAGGAAGTGATCTACGGCGTGATCCCGCAAGTGATGCCGCTGTGGGTGTCCTACGCGCTCTACCGCTTCGAGGCCAACGTGCGTTCGGCGACAGTAGTGGGGATGGTCGGTGCCGGCGGGATCGGCGTGATCCTCTGGGAGAACATCCGCGCGTTCCAGTTCGTGCAGACCTGCGCGGTGCTGCTGGTGATCATCGTGGTGGTGAGCTGTATCGACGTGCTGTCCCAACGCCTGCGCAAGCAGTTCATCTGACGTCGGAGGGGTGCCCAAGGGCGCTTTTTTTAAGCATGCAGTTGTCTAGACAAGATGAGCCGGTGTACCGCGAACTCGCCGACATCCTGCGCCGCGAACTGAGCAGCTACCAGGCCGGTGAATTCCTGCCGGGCGAGGTGCAACTGGCTGAACGCTTCGGCGTCAACCGCCACACCCTGCGCCGCGCCATCGACGAGCTGGTGTTCGAAGGCAGCCTGTTGCGCCGCCAGGGCAAGGGCACCCAGGTGCTGGACCGCCCGCTGATTTACCCGATGGGCGCCGAGACCTCCTACAGCCAGTCCTTGTCGGCCCAAGGCGTGGGCGTGGAAGCGATGCTGCTCAAGCGCCGCTACTGCTTTGCCAGCCGCGAAGAGGCCCAGCAACTGGGCATCGCCGAAATGGCGCCGATGATCGAGCTGCAAACCCTGCGCAAGCTCGATCACCAGCCGGTCAGCCTGATCCGCCACCGTTACTGCGCCAGCCATGCGCCGCTGCTGGCGGACTACAACGGCGGCTCGCTGCGCCACTACCTGCGTGAGCGCGACATGCCGTTGACCCGCACCCAAAGCCTGATCGGCGCGCGTTTGCCCAACCGCGACGAAGCCGCACTGCTGATGATGCCCCGGCACTTGCCGGCGCTCACCGTATTCACCCTTTCCCGCGATCGCGACGGCCGCCCGGTGGAGCTGGCGCAGTCCACCAGCCGTTCGGATCGCTTCCAGTACCAAGTGGTGACCTGATGGAGACCCCGATGAACCTGTCCCCGCGTCAACACTGGATCGGCGTGCTCGCCCGCGCCTTTCGCAGTGAATTGCTGCCCCATGAAGACGCCCTGCGCGACGTGGATTACCAACTGATCCGCGCCCCGGAAATCGGCATGACCCTGGTGCGTGGCCGCATGGGCGGCAATGGCGCGCCGTTCAACCTCGGCGAAATGAGCGTGACCCGCTGCGTGGTGCGCCTGGCAGACGGGCGCACCGGCTACAGCTACCTGGCCGGGCGCGACAAGGTCCACGCCGAACTGGCGGCCCTGGCGGATGCGCATTTGCAGGGTGCACACCCGAGCCCCTGGCTCAGCGACCTGATCGGGGCACTGGCCAACGCCCAGGCCGAGCGCCGGGCGCAAAAAGAGGCCGACACCGCCGCCACCAAGGTCGAGTTCTTCACCCTGGTTCGAGGAGAAAACTGATGAATGCCCAACGCTTGCAACCGGCCTTTGTAGACCCGGTGCTGGACGCCCAGCGCGGTTTTCGCGGGGCCCTCAAGGCCCTCGCCGAGCCCGGCCTGATCCAGTCCTTGCCCGCGGCCCCCAGCCTTGAAGGCCTGGCGCCGGCTACCTATGCGCTGTGCCTGGCGCTGCTGGATATGGACACACCGCTCTGGCTGGCGCCGTGCTTCGACACGCCGCTGATCCGCGCCAACCTGGCCTTCCACTGCGGCTGTCCGCTGACCGCCAACCGGGAAGAGGCCGCGTTCGCCTTGCTCGGTGAACAGGAGCTGCTCGACCTCAGCGGCTTCAACCACGGCAACGACCGTTACCCGGATCAGTCCTGCACCTTGCTGGTCCAGTTGACCGACCTGGAAGCCGGTCGCGCCTTGAACTGGCGCGGTCCGGGGATCAAGACCCAGCGTCAGGTCAACCTGCCCGTACCCCAGGCGTTCTGGCTGGAACGCCAGCGCCGGGAAACCTTTCCCCGTGGCCTGGACGTGTTGTTCGCCGCCGGCCATCACCTGATCGGCCTGCCACGCAGCACCCGAATTGCACAGGAGCATGCCTGATGTACGTAGCCGTCAAGGGTGGCGAACAGGCCATCGACAATGCCCACCGCCTGCTGGCGAAAAAACGCCGGGGCGATACTTCCATTGCGGAACTGAGCGTGGAGCAGATCCGCGAGCAACTGCCGCTGGCGGTCGCGCGAGTGATGAGCGAAGGCTCGCTGTACGACACGGAGTTGGCTGCACTGGCGATCAAGCAAGCGGCGGGGGATCTGGTGGAAGCGATCTTCCTGCTGCGGGCCTACCGCACCACGTTGCCGCGCTTCAGCCCGAGCCTGCCGATCGATACCGCGCAGATGTCACTGAGTCGGCGTTTGTCGGCCACCTTCAAGGACGTGCCGGGCGGGCAACTGCTGGGCCCGACCTTCGATTACACCCACCGCCTGCTGGACTTTGCGCTGCTGGCCGAAGGTGAATACCCCGGCCCGCAAACCACGCCGGATGCCACTCTGGAAGCGTGCCCGCGGGTACTCGGCCTGCTGGCCAAGGAAGGGCTGATCAAGAACGAATCCGACGACACCGGCAGCGTCGCCGACATCACCCGCGACCCGCTGGAATACCCGGCCAACCGCGCCCAGCGCCTGCAAGCCCTGGCCCGTGGCGACGAAGGTTTCCTGCTGGCACTGGGTTACTCGACCCAACGTGGTTACGGCCGCAACCACCCGTTCGCCGGCGAGATTCGCATCGGCGATGTGGAGGTGTGGATCGACCCGGAAGAGCTGGGTTTCCCGATTTGCCTGGGCAGCATCGAAGTCACCGAGTGCGAGATGGTCAACCAATTCGTCGGCTCGGCCACCGAGCTGGCGCAGTTCACCCGGGGCTACGGCCTGGCATTCGGGCATGCCGAGCGCAAGGCGATGGGCATGGCCCTGGTGGACCGCTCGCTGCGGGCCGATGAGTTCAACGAAGAGATCGTCTCGCCGGCCCAGCAGGAAGAATTCGTGCTGTCCCACTGCGACAACGTCGAGGCGGCGGGCTTCGTTTCCCACCTCAAATTGCCTCACTACGTGGACTTCCAGTCCGAGCTGGAACTGATCCGCAAACTGCGCCAACCGGCCGAGGGCACCCGCCATGAATGACCTGACTCAAGCGCCTGCGCGTGACCCTGCGTACAACTTCGCCTACCTCGACGAGCAGACCAAACGCATGATCCGCCGCGCCTTGCTCAAGGCCGTGGCGATCCCCGGTTACCAGGTGCCGTTCGGTGGCCGCGAGATGCCGCTGCCTTACGGTTGGGGCACCGGCGGCATGCAACTGACCGCCGCGATCCTGGGGGCTGACGACGTGCTCAAGGTGATCGACCAGGGCGCCGACGACACCACCAACGCCGTGTCGATCCGCCGCTTCTTCGCCCGTACGGCGGGCGTCGCCACCACCGAAAGCACCCCGGACGCGACGGTGATCCAGACCCGCCACCGCATCCCGGAAACCCCGTTGCAGGCCGACCAGATCATGGTCTACCAGGTGCCGATCCCGGAGCCGCTGCGTTTTATCGAACCGTCGGAAACCGAGACCCGCACCATGCACGCCCTGAATGACTACGGGGTGATGCACGTAAAGCTCTACGAGGACATCGCCACCTTCGGCCATATCGCCACCAGCTACGCCTACCCGGTGATGGTGGATGAGCGCTACGTGATGGACCCCTCGCCAATCCCGAAATTCGACAACCCGAAACTCGACATGAGCCCGGCGCTGATGCTGTTCGGTGCCGGTCGCGAAAAGCGCCTGTACGCGGTGCCGCCGTACACCCAGGTCACCAGCCTCGACTTTGAAGACCATCCGTTCGAAGTGCAGAAGTGGGAACACACCTGCGCGATCTGCGGCAGCCATGAATCGTTCCTCGATGAGCTGATTCTCGACGACGCCGGTACCCAGAGTTTTGTGTGTTCCGACACCTGGTATTGCGCCCAACGGGTCAAGGAGAACAACCAGTGAGCCAGCCTCTTTTGCAAGTGCGTGACCTGTCGTTGTTGTACGGGGAAGAGAAGGGCTGCCAGGACGTCAGCTTCGATTTGTACCCCGGTGAAGTGCTGGGGATTGTTGGTGAGTCGGGCTCGGGCAAGTCCACCTTGCTCTCGCTGCTCAGCGGGCGTCTGCCACCGCAGGCCGGCCACATCGGCTATCGCGGCAAGGACGGTGAATGGCTGGATCTGTACAGCGCCAGCGAAGCCGAACGTCGCACCTTGCTGCGCACCGAATGGGGCTTTGTCGAGCAGAACCCTCGGGACGGTTTGCGCATGGGGGCCTCTGCCGGCGCCAATATCGGCGAGCGCCTGATGGCCCAGGGCGTGCGCAACTATGAGCAACTGCGTGGCGCCGGCCTCGACTGGCTGGGCCAGGTGGAAATCGACCCGCAGCGCATCGACGACTTGCCCCGGACCTTTTCCGGCGGCATGCAGCAGCGCCTGCAAATCGCCCGCAACCTGGTCTCCAGCCCGCGTCTTGTGTTTATGGACGAGCCCACCGGCGGCCTGGACGTGTCGGTGCAGGCGCGCTTGCTCGACCTGTTGCGCGGCCTCGTTCGCGAGCTGGATCTGGCGGTGGTGATCGTCACCCACGACCTCGCCGTGGCGCGCCTGCTGGCCGACCGCCTGATGGTGATGCGCCGCTCGCGCGTGGTGGAAACCGGGCTGACGGACCAGATCCTCGACGATCCACAGCACCCTTACTCTCAACTGCTGGTGTCTTCGGTATTGCAGCCATGATGAATGCCTTGATCGAGGTCCGTGACCTCTCGAAAACCTTCACCTTGCACCAGCAGAACGGCGTGGTGCTGAACGTGCTGCGCGGGGTGGAGTTCAGTGTGAAAGGCGGTGAGTGCCTGGTGCTGCATGGCCAGTCCGGCGCCGGTAAAAGCACGTTGCTGCGCACCCTGTACGGTAACTATCTGCCGGCGGGCGGCAGCATCCGGGTACAGCACCTCGGCGAATGGCTGGAGCTGGTTGGTGCCGAGCCGCGGGAGGTGTTGCAGGTGCGCCAGCAGACCCTGGGCTACGTCAGCCAGTTTCTGCGGGTGATCCCGCGGGTGGCCTGCCTGGATGTGGTGATGGAGCCCGCCCTGGCCCGTGGCTGGTCGAAGGCCAATGCACAGTCGCGCGCCGAGCATCTGCTGACCCGCCTGAATATCCCACAACGCCTGTGGCAGCTGGCACCCGGTACGTTCTCCGGCGGCGAGCAACAGCGGGTCAACATCGCCCGCGGCTTCATGGTGGATTGGCCGGTGATGCTGCTGGACGAACCCACCGCGTCCCTCGACGACAGCAATCGGCAGGTGGTGCTGGAACTGATGAACGAAGCCAAGGCTGCCGGCGCGGCCTTGATCGGCATCTTCCACGACCGCGCCGCCCGTGAAGCGGTCGCAGACCGCCATTTCGACATGACCCCCGCGCCTGTTGCCCAAGAGGAATACGCCCATGCCCGCTGAACAGATCCTCAGTAATGCCCGGCTGGTGACGGCTGATCGCATGTTCCTTGGCAGCATCGTGCTGCGTGACGGGCTGATCGTCGACATCGCCGAAGGCCGCAGCCAACTGCCCCAGGCCCAGGACCTTGACGGGGATTTCCTGTTGCCGGGCCTGGTGGAACTGCACACCGACAACCTGGAAAAACACATGACCCCGCGCCCCGGCGTGGACTGGCCGTCGACCTCGGCGGTGCTCAGCCATGATGCGCAGATCATCGCGGCCGGCATCACCACGGTGTTCGACGCGGTGTCCATCGGCGACGTGAACCCCAAGGGCAACCGCATGCAGAAACTGCCGGCGATGCTCAATGCCATCGCGGCAGCAGAAAGCGCCGGCCTGACCCGCGCCGAACACCACCTGCACCTGCGCTGCGAGCTGTGCCACCCCGACACCCTGAGCGTGTTCCGCGACCTGGTGGAAAACCCGTTGGTGCAGTTGGTGTCAGTGATGGACCACTCGCCGGGCCAGCGCCAGTTCGTGCTTGAATCCAAGTACCGTGAGTACTACATGGGCAAGTACCACCTGAACGACGAGACCATGGACGCGTTCATCAAGCTGCAAATGGCCAACTCCAGGGAGTACAGCGACCGCTACCGCGCCGCGATCGTCGAGCATTGCCTGGAACGCGGCCTGTCGGTGGCCAGCCATGACGATGCGACGTTGGCGCATGTGGAGGAGTCGGCGCGCTATGGCATGACCATCGCCGAATTCCCCACCACCCTGGAAGCCGCCCGTGGCTGCCGGCAACTGAACATGAAAGTTCTGATGGGCGCGCCGAACGTGGTGCGTGGCGGGTCCCACTCGGGTAATGTGGCCGCCGCCGGCCTGGCCGCCGAAGGATTGCTGGATATACTTTCCAGTGACTACTACCCGGCCAGCCTGTTGCAGGCGGCGTTCGTGCTGGCCGATCAACAGGATGGCGGCGATCTGTCGCGGGCGGTCAGGATGATCAGCCTGGCGCCCGCACACGCGGCGGGCCTGAGTGATCGCGGCGAAATCGCTATCGGTCTGCGGGCCGACCTGGTGCAAGCCAAAAAAAGCCAAGACGGACTGCCCGTGGTCCAACAAGTGTGGCGACAAGCGAAGAGGGTGTTTTGATGGCAGGCAGGTTGATCTATCTCATCGGACCATCGGGTTCGGGCAAGGACAGCCTGCTGGATGCCGCACGACCGCGTCTGGCCGAGCGTGGCTGCCGCATTGTGCGGCGGGTCATCACCCGCTCGGCGGAAGCGGTGGGCGAAGCGGCGCAGGGTGTGAGCCCGGCGCAGTTTGCCGCAATGGAGGCCGAGGGCGCATTTGCCCTCAGCTGGCACGCCAACGGGTTGTCCTATGGCATCCCACGGGAAATCGATGAGTGGCTGGCGGCGGGGCACGATGTGCTGGTCAACGGCTCCCGCGGCCACCTGGCGCAAACCCGGCTGCGTTACCCGAACCTGCTGGTGGTGCTGCTGACGGTAGACCAAGGGGTGTTGCGCCAGCGCTTGCTGGCGCGGGGGCGCGAATCCCTGGCGGATATTGATCTGCGCCTGGCGCGCAATGCGCGATTCGCCGAGGGTTTGAGCGCTGCTGCAGATGTGTTCCTGCTCGACAATTCCGGCCAACTGGAACACACGGTCGAGCGCTTGCTGGGCTGCCTCGACGGGCAACCTGCATGCGCCTGACACTGCTGGGCACCGGCGATGCGCGGCAAGTCCCGGTGTATGGCTGTGAGTGCGCCGCCTGTGGCCTGGCCCGCCATGACCAGAGCCTGCGCCGCCGCCCATGCAGCGCATTGATCGAGTGTGGCGACCAGCGCTGGTTGATCGACAGCGGGTTGCCCGACCTCACCGAGCGCTTCCCGCCGCGCAGCTTCAACGGGATTCTCCAGACCCATTACCATGCCGATCATGCCCAGGGTCTGCTGCATCTGCGCTGGGGCCAGGGGCTGGTGATTCCGGTGCATGGGCCGGTGGATCCGGAAGGGTTGTCCGACCTGTACAAGCACCCCGGCATCCTCGATTTCAGCCAGCCGTTTGCCGAGTTTGAAACCCGCCGGTTGGGTGAACTGAGCGTCACCGCGTTACCGCTGCTGCATTCCAAGCCCACCCTGGGGTATCTGCTGGAAGGTGAAGGGCGGCGCATTGCCTACCTTACCGACACCGTCGGCCTGCCACCCGCCACCCGCGATTGGCTGCAACGCGAGCCGCTGGATGTGCTGGTACTCGATTGCTCCATGCCGCCGCAACCGCAGGCACCGCGCAATCACAATGACCTGACGCTGGCATTGCAGTGTATTGAGGAGGTGGGTACGCAGTTGGGGGTGCTGACCCATGTGGGGCATACGCTGGATGCGTGGTTGTTGCAGCATCGGCGGGAGCTGCCGCGGCATGTGACGGTGGGCTGGGATGGGCGGGTGATTTAGCGTGGGAAGTTATGTCAAGCGGTGAGGTCCTGATCGCCGGTGGATTTGGATGAAAAGTTTGAGTGGATGTATCTTTGTTGATGCCGGTTTGGAGTATTCATATTGGCGGCATTGTGTAGATTTTTGTTTTTTTTCTGATAAACCAAGGCGCTGCCGCAACGGCTGGTGTGTGTTCAGTTGTTGAAATTGCAAGTAATTTATTGAGTTTCTTAGCGGGTGTTTCATCGCTTTTAAGTGTTTCGATGAGAACTAAATAAGCGCTGTCCCGTGCTTTCCATGCATGGGAGCTTAATGGCTGATGCCGATTGTTCCGGCTCGTCTATTAATTAATAAAGAGTGCTCTTTCTCATGAACGTTTTTGACGCGATCTCCATCAGGCCCATGCTTCAAAACTTGCCGGAGTCTGACCCCGGTCCGACTGGCTTCGGCGCGAAAGCCAAGCCGACCTACACCACGGATCAGGCCGGCAAGCAGATCTCGCGGGACAACCTGCGGTTTCACGATCGTAACGGCGACAAGAAAGTTGATCTGTCCTACACCGTCGACCCCAGTTTCACCGCGCAGCAGCAACAACGCGTTCGTCAAGCGGTGCAGTCCTGGCAGGATGTTGCCAACATTAACCTCAAGGAGCAGGCAGATGGGGCAGACGGCACGGTAAACATTAAAAACAACCCTCGCGGTGACCGTGGTGTTGCCACATCACCTACACGCTCCAACACCAGCACGACCGCGACGATAGGCACGCTGAAAGCAGGGAGCAGACCTGGCCTGGGCAGCCACTTTTCGGTGACCGCGGTACATGAAATCGGGCACGCCATCGGCCTGCAGCATCCAGGCAACTACAATGGTGGCGGCTCTACCTACAACAGTGGCGCGGTCTATGCCGGGGATACCAAGGCGCGCAGCGTCATGAGCTACTGGTCGGAGAAAAACCAGGCCGGCCACGACTTTCAGTCTTCGAATCCATCCGCTCCAATGATGGACGACATCGCGGCAGCGCAGCGGTTGTATGGGGCCAATCACCAAACCCGCAATACCGACACCACGTATGGTTTCAACTCCAACACCGAGCGGGAGGCGATGACGCTCAAGAGCGCCACGGACAAACCCGTTTTTTGCGTATGGGACGGCGGCGGTGACGATACGTTGGACTTTTCAGGGTTCTCACAGAACCAGAAGATCAACCTCAATGCCGAGTCGTTCTCTGACGTGGGCGGCTTGAAGGGCAATGTCTCGATTGCCAAGGGGTGCACAATTGAAAACGCAACAGGTGGGGCCGGTCGCGACACCCTGATCGGTAACGAGGCGGGCAATCGACTCAAAGGTGGAGCAGGGGCTGATACGTTGCGCGGTGGCGGCGGAGCGGACATGTTTATCTACGACAAGGCCAGTGATTCCACGCCCCAGGATCCTGACTTGATCGAGGACTTTACCAGCGGTACCGATAAGATCGACCTGTCGGGCGCATTGAAAGAAGCCGGGGTGGGCACCCTGGTGTTCACGGACCGATTCACGGGGCGCGCTGGCGAGGCCTTGCTCAAGTACGACGCCGCCACGGGCCGGTCAAGCCTTGAAGTTGACCTGAACGGCAGTGGCAAAGCCGAGTTGTTGATCAACAGTGTTGGCCAGATCAAGTCGACGGATGTGCAGTGGGCGGGGGCGACGCCTGGGTTCAAGCCGGTGCCATTACCCATGCCAAATGTAGTGCCGTCCCCGGCGCCGCCCCCTGCGCCTGATTCGAAAACGACCACGCTTGCAGTGTTGAACGAGATGATCGCCAAGACATTGTCGACGTTGCTGCAGCTATTGAAAGGTCTGCTTCAACAGCCGGGCGCCCCTGGGTAACCGCCAGAGTGAAGGCAGAGTCTGGCCCTGTTTCCAGTGCCTGGCTCTCAGCCATCAGCACCACGTGGTGCAGCAGCCGGATGTGTAGCAGATTGTTTTCATGCCCTGGTTAGGGCGATGGGTAATTGTAGGTTTATATGTCTCCGGTTTTCTTCGTATCGCATATTGAATGCAGAGCTGGCCTGATCTGAAACTTCTGAATATAAATATAGTGCGCTTGAAAAATTGGCGATGTGTTTCTGGCTGTTTGGGTATTTAAATTGAAACGTTCATAGGGGTGACATTCGGTTTTTTCATGTGAGATTTTAAGGCGGCTGTTAAGTGAAACAGTCGCATTGAAAGTCTGTTTCCTGATGAATCAAAGTCTCAACTAAAAGGATGTTGTTTGTATGAGAGTCACTGCTTCTTTTGTTAGTCCGCCTGTATCAAGTCATGAGCTATCTACGTTGAATGCGGCCACTACCAGTGATGGCGCAACCTCAAAAAAAACCTTCACCACGGATGATGCTGCAAAGCAGATCCTGCGAGAGGGTTCGAGGCATTACGATCGTAATGGCGATAACAAAATCGAGCTTTCCTTCACCCTTGACGATCAATTCTCTGTGCAACAGAAAGCGTCCTTGCGCAAAGCCCTGACGTCTTGGCAGGACGTGACAAATATTGTCTTCAAGGAGGGGGCGCCAGGTCCGGATGGTTCAATAACCATCAAGGCCAATCCCGATGACAATGGCGGGGTGTCGGGGCTGCCTAATCGCTGGTACGGTGATATGAGCACTACGGTTGGAACGAAAGGCGCTTCTGATGCCCCACGGCATGGCGATGTTTTTTTATCAACGGCCATACATGAGTTGGGACATGCCCTGGGGCTTGGCCACCCTGGGGACTATGGTGAAAGTGTGCACTCTTATGCAGATGCCCTATACACGCAGGACACCAGAGCCCACAGCGTGATGAGTTACTGGCGAGAAACCAATCATACGGGCCATGACTTCAAATCGCGCGAACCTTCAACGCCAATGAAAGATGATATTGCTGCCGTACAGAAACTCTACGGGGCCAATCTCAGTATTCGGAATACCGATACTACTTATGGCTTTGAATCCAATACTGACCGTGACCACTTCAGCCTTGAGTCCTCGAAGGACGCCCCGATATTTTCGGTATGGGACGGGGGCGGGAATGACACGCTGAACTTTTCGCTATTTTCCCAGAACCAGAAGATCAACCTGAATGCGGAGTCGTTTTCCAATGTGGGTGGCTTGAAGGGTAATGTGTCTATCGCCAAGGGCGTTGTCATTGAAAATGCCACAGGTGGCTCAGGTGACGATGAGCTCATAGGGAATGAGGCCGGCAACCGGCTCAAGGGTGGAGCGGGTTCAGACAGGTTGACAGGCGGCGCAGGCGCGGACGTGTTTGCTTACGATAGAGCGAGTGACTCGACACTCACCAGGCCTGACGAAATCCTGGATTTCACCAGCGGCACAGACAAGATCGACCTTTCGGGCTTATTGAAAAATACCTCAATCAAGCATTTCAACATTGTTGAGCGGTTTACGGGGCGTGCTGGCGAGATTGTCCTGAGCCATGACCCGCGCAGCGGAAACGGTAGTCTGGGTCTTGACACCACTGGCAGGGGCAAAGCGGATTTTCTGATTAAGAGCGTGGGTGGCATTCAGGCCAGTGACATAGTCACTGGCGGGGCATACGAACCTGGAGTTTCCAAGCCGGAGCCCCAACCAGAGCCCAAGCCAGAACCTCAACCGGACCCGAATCCGGACCCTTTTCCTGCTCCGCACGATACTGTCTATGGCTTCAACTCCAACACCGGTGATCCCTTCCTTAGCCTGCATTCCCAGAGTGGCGCTCCCAGGTTCCTGGTGAGGGACAAAGGTGGCGATGACACCCTGGACTTTTCGGGCTTCCGGCAGAACCAGACCATCGACTTGCGCGAGGGCGCAGCCTCCAGCGTAGGCGGCTTGCGCAATAACGTTGGTATAGCCAAAGGTGTCACCGTGGAGAATGCGATTGGCGGCTCAGGCCGTGACACGCTCATAGGCAATACGGTGGATAACGTTCTCACCGGCGGGGCAGGTGGAGATACGCTCTGGGGTGTGGGCGGTAGAAACACGTTCAGGTATGAGAAGGCCAGCGACTCGGCCTATGACGACGCTGACCTGATCATGGATTTCACCAGTGGCCAAGACACAATTGATCTGACGGGTTTAATGACAGAAGTCGGAACGCCCTTGCGGCTGGTGGATAGCTACACGGGCCGTATTGGAGATACCGTCGTCAAATACAACCAGCAGAGCGGGCGTTACTTTGTGGGCATCGACTTACTGGGACGGCGTCAGACAAACTTCCTGCTTAAAAGCACACGCTTGATCCGGCCAGAGGACGTGATCGGTCTGTCTACTCACCTGCGCTGAAAAGCAACGCGCCAGGGCGCTCGCCATCCTCCTGGAGGGGATACCGCCCATAAATCCTTGGGCGGTAATTCCCAATCAGTCAGCAAGCCCTTGACCTCGTCACTCGTCATTTCTGGCGGATGCGGCGTTGGAGCCGTTGATGCGGTTGTAAGGTGGGTCAGGCAGTCGCCACCGCCCCTTGCCGCGAGGCGCTCAAGAAGCGCAACAACGCCACCAGCGGGAATGCGCTGCCCACCAGCATCACCCCCAACCAGCCGCCGTGTTCGTACACGCTGCTGGCAATCGCCGAGCCGAAGGCGCCGCCGATGAAGATGCTGGTCATGTACAGCGCGTTCAGTCGGCTACGGCTGTTGGCGTCGAGGGCGTAGATGGCGCGTTGGCCAAGGACCATGTTCATCTGCACGCAGAAGTCCAGGACCACGCCGGTCACCGCCAGGCCGATCACGCTGTACAGCGGGTGCACGAAGGCCGGCAGGAAGCTCAGTGCGGCAAACAGCATCGCCAGCAGCGAAGCGCGGTGGGTGTGGCCGGCATCCGCCAGGCGCCCGGCGATGGGTGCAGCGATGGCGCCCAGGGCGCCGACCAGGGCAAACAGGGCGATCTGGCTTTGGCTCAGGCCGTGGTTGCGGGACAGTTCCAGCGGGGCGGCGGTCCAGAACAGGCTGAAGGTGGCGAACATGCAGCCCTGGTAAAACGCGCGCTGGCGCAGCACCGGCTGGCGGCGCAGCAAGGTGCCCAGCGAGGCGAGCAGCTGGCCATAGCTGGCCGCGTGATCCGGTTGGCGCTTGGGGATGGTCAGCATCAGCACCACGCTGATAAACGCCATCAGTGCCGCAGCGGCCATGAACATGGCGCGCCAGCCGAAGTGGTCGGCCACCACGCTGGACACCGGTCGCGCCAGCAGGATACCCAGCAGCAAGCCGCCCATGATGCTGCCGACCACCCGGCCACGGGATTCAGCCGGCGCCAGGTGCGCCGCCAGCGGAATCAGGATCTGTACCGACACCGAGCTGAAGCCGATCAGCAGCGACACCAGCAGGAACAGGTTCGGCTGTTCGGTGAACGCCGCACCCAGCAGGCTGGCGATGGCCACCACGGTGGTGATAATCATCAGCCGGCGGTTTTCCAGCAGGTCGCCCAACGGCACCAGGAAGAACAGGCCCAGGGCATAGCCGATCTGGGTCAGGGACACGATCAGGCTGGCCATGGCCGGCGTGAGGCCGATGTCCGGGGCGATCAGCTCGATGATCGGTTGCGCGTAGTAGATGTTGGCGACGATGGCGCCGCAACAGAACGCAAACAGCATCACCATGCCTCGGGTCATCGTGCTTGTAGCGGGGGGCGTGGCGTTCATGGCGTTCTCATAAAAGCGAAGGATTGTGGCGAGCGAGGATAAAGACTGGCCCCGGGCGCGAGTAGCCTGTCTGTGGTGATAACACTCATGCCGGGAATTAATGACTGAAACGTTAACTTTCGCGCTGAAGGTCGATGATACATTCAGTCACAACTGCATAAACAGGAAATCGACTGCCATGAAGACGACATTCAACAAGATGCTCCTGGCCTCCAGCCTGGCCGCGCTGATGACCGTGGGCGTTGCCCAGGCCGCAGATGCCCCGCGTGTCGGCGTGCGGGGTGCGATTACCGCGATGGACGGCGACGCGATGCACGTCAAGGTCAACAGCGGTGAAGACGTCACCGTGCACCTGACCAAGGACACGCAGGTGCGTGCGGTCACCCTGGCAAAAATCGAAGACATCAAGCCCGGCAGTTACATCGGTTCGGCGGCCATGCCCAACGCGGATGGCACCCTGACGGCGCTGGAAGTGCATGTATTCCCACCGGCGATGGCCGGTACAGGCGATGGGCACCGTGCGTTCGACCTGAAGGAAGGCAGCAGCATGACCAACGGCACCGTGGGTGACCTGGTGGTGAGCGATGGCCGCACGTTGACCGTCAAGTACAAGGGCGGCGAGCAGAAGATCGTGGTGCCGGATGATGTGCCGATCGTCAACCTGGAGCCGGGTGATCGCAGCTTGCTGAAGCCTGGGGTGAAGGTGGTGATGTTTGCGGCGAAGGGCGCGGACGGGAGCGTGACGGCCCAGGCGATTTCCGCGGGTAAGGATGGCGTGACACCGCCGATGTAACGGCTGTAGATAGATCGTTCCCACGCTCCGCGTGGGAATACATCCAGTGACGCTCTGCGTCCCCAGCACGGTCCAGGTCTTGCGGCGCGACCTGGACGCGGAGCGTCCTATGATGCATTCCCACGCGGAGCGTGGGAACGATCAGCGCGTGGGAACGATCAGCGATCAGGGTGCGGATTACTGCCCGGAGTAGATCTGGTCAAAAACCCCGCCATCATTGAAGTGGGTCTTCTGCACGGTGCGCCAGTCGCCAAAGGTCTTCTCTACCGATAGGAAGTCGACTTTCGGGAAACGGTCGGTGTACTTGGCCAGCACTTTCGGGTCACGTGGACGCAGGTAGTTGTTGGCGGCAATTTCCTGGCCTTCCGGCGACCACAGGTACTTCAGGTATTCCTCGGCAGCCACTTTGGTGCCTTTTTTCTCGACCACTTTGTCGACGATCGACACTGGCGGCTCAGCTTCTGCGGAAACGCTCGGGTAGATCACTTCGAACTGATCACGGCCGAATTCACGGGCGATCATTTCTGCTTCGTTCTCAAAGGTCACCAGCACGTCGCCGATCTGGTTGGTCATGAACGTGGTGGTAGCGGCACGGCCACCGGTGTCCAGCACGGGCGCGTGCTTGAACAGGTCACCCACGAACTTCTTGGCCTTCTCTTCGTCGCCACCGTTTTTCAGCACATAACCCCAGGCCGAGAGGTAGGTGTAACGGCCGTTACCGGAGGTCTTCGGGTTCGGCACGATGACTTGCACGCCATCCTTGAGCAGGTCCGGCCAGTCTTTCAGGGCTTTCGGGTTGCCTTTGCGCACGATGAACACCGTGGCCGAAGTGAACGGCGCACTGTTGTTCGGCAGGCGGGTAACCCAGTTGTCCGGCACCAGTTTGCCGTTGTCCGCCAGGGCGTTGATGTCGGTGGCCATGTTCATGGTGATCACGTCAGCCGGCAGGCCGTCGATCACCGAGCGCGCTTGTTTGCTCGAACCACCGAAGGACATCTGCAGGGTCAGCTTGTCGTTTGGATGCTCGGCGGCCCAGTGCTTCTGGAAGGCGGCGTTGTAGTCCTTGTAGAAGTCACGCATCACGTCATAGGAGACGTTGAGCAGGGTGACCGGGGCGGCCTGGACGACGCCAGCCAGTGCGAGGCCGGCGGCCAGGAGAGAGGCACTAACGAGTTTTTTCACTGCTCATTCCTTGTTGTTCGAGAAGGTTTTTGAAACGCATGGGGGCAATATGCCAGCGACTATAACGGGGGGGCGCATAGTCGCTTAAAGATTAAAAAGAACTTTGCTTATTCCAGTTTCTTGAAAAGCGCGCTGCCACACCGTGAGCAAAACGCTGCATTGGGCTCATGGCTGTTTTTCTTGCACACCGGGCAATCCGTTTGCAATTGCTCACCTCGCATGGCGTTGGCCAGTTCGGCGGTGAAGATCCCGGTGGGCACCGCGATGATCGAATAACCGGTGATCATCACCAGCGACGAAATCACCTGGCCCAGCGGGGTCTTCGGCACGATATCGCCAAAGCCCACGGTGGTCAGGGTGACGATCGCCCAATAGATGCCCTTGGGAATGCTGGTAAAGCCGTGTTCCGGGCCTTCGATCACGTACATCAAGGTGCCGAACACCGTGACCAGGGTGCAGACGCTGACCAGAAACACCACGATCTTCTGCTTGCTGCCCCGCAGCGCCGACATCAGGTAGTTGGCCTGCTTGAGGTACGGGCCGAGCTTGAGCACGCGGAAAATCCGCAGCATCCGGATGATTCGGATAATCAGCAGGTACTGCGCGTCGCTGTAGTACAGCGCGAGGATCCCGGGCACGATCGCCAGCAAATCCACCAGCCCATAAAAGCTGAAGGCATAGCGCAACGGCTTGGGCGAGCAGTACAGCCGCAGGCCGTACTCGATGGCGAAGATGATGGTGAAGCCCCACTCGATATAGGCCAGCACGTTGGCGTAGTTGTCGTGGACCTCCTGGATGCTGTCGAGGATCACGATCACCAGGCTGGCCAGGATGATCAGCAACAGGGTGCTGTCGAAGCGTCGGCCGGCCGGGGTGTCACTTTGGAAAACCATGACGTAGAGACGCTCACGCCAGTGCTTGTTGCTGTCCATGGAAGTCGCCTGAATCGAAGATCAGCGAAGCCTAGGGGGATTCGAAGGGGCTGTCCATGCGGGTTTTCTGCATCACCCGCTGACTGGCGCGCACCAGCCAGGTGGCGAGGATAAACGGCGCGGTCAGCGCGGGCAGGTTCAGGCCGGTGAAGCCGGGCGTGAGGATGATCGCCAGCAGGATGCCGATCAGCGGCAGCCAGGGTTGGCGACGATACTGGCTGAGGGCCAGGGCGGCCAGCGCCGGGTTATAGCTGTGCAGGCCGAGCAGGGCGCTGGCGGGCTCGTCCATCAACAGGGCGATCAACACGCCGAGGCTCGCGCCGGTCAGCGCCCACAAGGCCGCGCGGCGGCTGGCTATTAAAAGGCCGAGGGCGATCAGCAGGCCGGCGAGGGGTTGGTCCATCAGGATGACTTGGGCCAGACCTGTGAACGGCGCGCAGATTAGCGCCCAGGTGCCGGGTTCGCTGGCGGCAAATGCGGCGGGCGCGGTGGTGCCCAGCAGCAGCCAGCCGAGTACCACAAACGGTGCGGTGTAGGCGGGCAGGTCATCGGGGTTGGCGGCGCGTTTGAGCCACTGGCGAGTGAGGATTGCGCTGAGGCCACCGCAGGCGAGAATCAACGGCGGCAGCAGTGCCGACCAGCTGAAGTGCTGGCTGATCAGCAAGCCGAGCAGCACGCCGTTGTAGCTATAGAGACCGGCCTGGCGTTCGGCCTTGGGATAGCCGCGGCGTTGGGCGGTCAGCAAGCCGGCGACACCGCCCAGCAGCGCGCCGCCGAGCAGGGCCGGGGCGCCGACCAGGATCGCCAGCAGGCAGAGCAGGCCACACAGCGGGTAGCGCTGCAGGAATATCTGGCTGAAGCCGTTGAGCAGGGCTTCGGCCCAGTCGGGGCAGGGTTGGTTGGGCATGATCAATAATCTGCAGGAAAGCGCCGAATCTTGTGGCGAGGGAGCTTGCTCCCGCTGGGGCGCGCAGCGGCCCCAAAAGATGGGCCTGCTGCGCAGTCCAGCGGGAGCAAGCTCCCTCGCCACAGGGGATTAGATCAATGTCTCGATCCGCAACGAGTTGGTCGACCCCGGCTGCCCGAACGGCACCCCCGCGGTAATCACCAACGTATCCCCACGCTCCGCCATACCCTGTGCCTGGGCAATCTCCAACGCCGTGGAACACACCTCATCCACCTGCCGCAGCCGATCGTTCACCACCGAATGCACGCCCCACGCCACGCTCAAGCGTCGCGCCGTCGACAGGTTCGGTGTCAGGTTCAGAATCGGCACCGCCGGCCGTTCCCGCGCCGCCCGCAAGGTGGAACTGCCCGACTCGCTGTAGTTCACCAGCACTGCCACCGGTAGGATGCTGCTGATACGGCGGATCGCACAGCTGATGGCGTCCGACACCGTGGCATCCGCCTTGGGCCGGCTGACGTCCAGCTGGGTCTGGTAATCCGGGCCATTTTCCACCTGGCGAATGATCTTGCTCATCATCAGCACGGCCTCCAACGGGTATTCACCGGAAGCGGTTTCCGCCGACAGCATCACCGCGTCCGCCCCTTCCGCCACTGCGTTGGCCACGTCGGTGACCTCGGCACGGGTCGGCGCCGGGGAGAAGCGCATGGATTCAAGCATCTGCGTGGCCACCACCACCGGTTTACCCAACTGGCGGCACACACCAATGATGTCCTTCTGGATTTGCGGCACGCTTTCCGCCGGCACTTCCACCCCCAGGTCCCCTCTGGCGACCATGATCGCGTCGCTCAGCTCGGCGATTTCCTGCAGGCGCTGCACCGCCGAGGGCTTCTCGATCTTGGCCATCAGGAACGCCTTGTCGCCGATCAACTCGCGGGCTTCACGGATGTCTTCCGGGCGTTGCACAAACGACAGCGCCACCCAGTCCACTCCCAGCTCCAGGCCGAAGCTCAGGTCGCGGCGGTCCTTGGCGGTCAGCGGGCTGAGCTCCAGCAATGCCTGGGGTACGTTCACGCCTTTACGGTCCGACAGTTCGCCGCCATTGAGCACGGTGGTGTCGATGGCATCGGCGTGCTTGGTGATCACCCGCAGGCGCAGCTTGCCGTCGTCCAGCAGCAGGTCCATGCCGGGCTGCAGGGCCGCGATGATTTCCGGGTGGGGCAGGTTGACCCGCCGCTGGTCACCGGGTGTCGGGTCCAGGTCCAGGCGCAGGGCCTGGCCGCGAATCAGTTGCACTTTTCCTTCGGCAAAACGCCCCACCCGCAGCTTCGGCCCTTGCAGGTCCATCAGGATGCCGAGGGGATAATTGAGCTGGCGCTCCACCTGGCGAATCCACTGGTAGCGTTGGGCGTGGTCGGCATGATCGCCATGGCTGAAGTTCAGGCGAAAGATATTCACCCCGGCTTCCACCAGCTCGCGAATGTCGTCGATGCTGTCGGTGGCCGGGCCCAGCGTGGCGAGGATCTTGACCTTCTTGTCAGGCGTCATGTTCAGGGGACTCTCTTTCAGGACTTTCAAGAATCAGAATGGCGCGGAAATCGTTGACGTTGGTGCGGGTCGGCTCGGTGATGATCAAGCCGTCGAGGGCCGCGAAGTAGCCGTAGCCATTGTTGTTGTCCAGCTCGTCACTGGCGCTCAAGCCCAGGGCTTCGGCGCGGGCGTAGCTGGTGGGCGTCATGATCGCGCCGGCGTTGTCTTCCGAGCCGTCGATGCCGTCGGTGTCACCCGCCAGGGCGTAGACGCCGGGCAGGCCCTTGAGGCTGTCGGTGAGGCTCAGCAGGAATTCGGCGTTGCGTCCGCCACGGCCATTGCCGCGTACGGTGACGGTGGTTTCGCCGCCGGAGAGGATCACGCAAGGCGCCGCCAGGGGTTGGCCGTGCTGGATGATTTGCCGGGCGATACCGGCGTGCACCTTGGCCACGTCCCGCGCTTCGCCTTCCAGGTCGCCGAGGATCAGCGGGCTGAAACCGGCCTGGCGGACTTTCACCGCCACCGCTTCCAGGGATTGCTGCGGGCGGGCGATCAGTTGGAAATGGCTGCGGGCCAGCACCGGGTCCCCGGGCTTGACAGTTTCCGACTCCGGGCTTTGCAGCCAGGTGCGCACCGACGCCGGGATTTCAATCTGGTAGCGCTTGAGAATCGCCAGCGCCTGTTGCGAGGTACTGGGGTCGCCAACAGTGGGGCCGGAAGCGATGACCGTGGCCTGGTCGCCCGGTACATCGGAAATCGCGTAGGTGTAGACGGTGGCAGGCCAGCTTGCCTTGGCCAGGCGCCCGCCCTTGATCGCCGAGAGGTGCTTGCGCACGCAGTTCATCTCGCCAATGGTGGCGCCGGATTTGAGCAGGGCCTTGTTGATCGCTTGCTTGTCCGCCAGGGTGATGCCGGCGGCCGGAAGGGCAAGCAGTGCAGAGCCGCCGCCGGAGAGCAGGAAGATCACGCGGTCGTCTTCGCCCAGGTTGCTGATCAGCTCCAGCACACGCTTGGCCACGGCCTGGCCTGCGGCATCCGGCACCGGGTGCGCGGCTTCGACGACCTCGATTTTCTTGCAGGGTGCGCCGTGGCCGTAGCGGGTGACCACCAGGCCCGAGACTTCGCCTTGCCAGCAGTTTTCCACCACCAGCGCCATGGCGGCGGCGGCTTTGCCGGCACCGATCACGATGACCCGGCCGCTGCGGTCGGCGGGCAGATAGGGTTCGAGGACTTGCCGGGGGTGGGCGGCGTCGATGGCTGTGGCAAACAGCTCGCGAAGCAGGTGTTGCGGATCGACCGACATAAGCGGGCTCCCGGGGATTCTTGTTATTAGGGGTGCATCAAATTCGATGTGAAATGCGGTCAAAAATGTGGGAGCGGGCTTGCTCGCGAAAGCGGTCTACCATTCGACATCCATGCTGACTGATACACCGCTTTCGCGAGCAAGCCCGCTCCCACATTCGATCGCATTTCAACGGGCGTTATTTATCGCGAATCGAAAAATTCGCCATATGTTCCAGGCCCTTGATCAGCGCCGAGTGGTCCCAGTTGCCGCCACCGATGGCGGTGCAAGTGCTGAACACCTGCTGCGTGCCGGCGGTGTTCGGCAGGTTGATCCCCAGCTCCTTGGCACCGGCCAGGGCCAGGTTCAGATCCTTCTGGTGCAGGTTGATGCGGAAGCCCGGATCGAAGGTGCCCTTGATCATGCGCTCGCCATGCACTTCGAGGATTTTCGACGAGGCAAACCCCCCCATCAGTGCTTCACGCACCTTGGCCGGGTCGGCGCCGTTCTTCGAGGCGAACAGCAGCGCTTCCGCCACCGCCTGGATGTTCAACGCAACGATGATCTGGTTGGCCACCTTGGCGGTCTGGCCATCGCCATTGCCGCCCACCAGGGTGATGTTCTTGCCCATGGCCTGGAACAGCGGCAGGGCGCGTTCGAAGGTGTGCGGGTCGCCGCCGATCATGATGCTCAGGGTGCCGGCCTTGGCACCGACTTCACCACCGGACACCGGGGCGTCGAGGTAACGTGCGCCGGTCTCGTTGATCTTCGCGGCGAAGGCCTTGGTGGCGGTGGGCGAGATCGAACTCATGTCGATCACCACTTTGTTCGGCCCAAGGCCTGCGGCGACGCCGTCGGCGCGGAACAGCACATCGTCGACCTGCGGGGTGTCGGGCACCATGACGATGATGAATTCGGCTTCCTGGGCCACTTGCTGCGGGTTGGCCAGGGCCACCGCACCAGCGCTGATCAGTTCAGCCGGCGCCTTGCCGTGATGCTCGGAAAGAAACAGTTGGTGACCGGCCTTTTGCAGGTTGGCAGCCATGGGTTGGCCCATGATGCCGGTGCCGATAAATCCGATTTTAGCCATGACGAAAATCCTCTTATTGTTAGGTGTGCAGGCCTGGCGCGGCCTGCTAAACACAGGAGATCCACTGTGGGAGCGGGCTTGCTCGCGAATGGGGGCCGACATTCAGCATTGATGTCGACTGATCCACCGCTTTCGCGAGCAAGCCCGCTCCCACATTGGGTGCTGTGTTTGTTCAGTTAGATCGCGTTGTGGCTTTTGAGCCAACCCAAACCCGCCTCGGTGGTGGTCAACGGTTTGTACTCACAGCCGACCCAACCCTGATAACCGATGCGGTCCAAATGTTCGAACAGGAAGCGGTAGTTGATCTCACCGGTCCCCGGCTCGTTGCGCCCCGGGTTGTCCGCCAGCTGGATGTGGTTGATCTCACCCAGGTGCGCAGCCATGGTGCGGGCCAGGTCGCCTTCCATGATTTGCATGTGATAGATGTCGTATTGCAGGAACAGGTTGGCACTGCCCACCTGCTCGCGAATCGACAGGGCCTGCGCCGTGTTGTTCAGGTAGAAACCCGGGATGTCGCGGGTGTTGATCATCTCCATCACAAGCCGGATGCCCACCGCCTGCAACTTGTCGGCGGCGTACTTGAGGTTGGCGACGAAGGTTTTTTCAAGCGTCGCGTCATCCACGCCGGCAGGACGAATCCCCGCCAGGCAGTTGACCTGGGTATTGCCCAGCACCTGGGCGTAGGCGATGGCCAGGTTGACCCCGGCACGGAACTCCTCGACCCGGTCCGGGTGGCAGGCCAGGCCGCGTTCGCCCTTGGCCCAGTCACCGGCCGGCAGGTTGAACAGCACTTGGGTCAGGCCGTGGGCATCGAGTTGCGCCTTGATTTCAGCTGAGCTGAATTCATAGGGAAACAGGTATTCCACACCACTGAACCCCGCGTCGGCGGCGGCTTTGAAACGGGCAAGAAAGTCCTGTTCGGTAAACAGCATGGACAGGTTGGCGGCAAAACGCGGCATGGGGTTCTCCTTAATCGAGCAGTGAAATGGCAGTCGGCGCGTCGTTGCCCACCAGTGCCAGATCTTCGAATTCGTTGACGGCGTTGATCTCGGTGCCCATGGAAATATTGGTCACCCGCTCCAGAATAATCTCAACGATCACCGGAACCTTGAATTCTTCGATCATTTCCTGAGCCTTGCGCAGTGCCGGCTGGATCTGGCCCGGCTCGAACACCCGCAGGGCCTTGCAACCCAGGCCTTCGGCGACGGCCACGTGGTCGACGCCGTAACCGTTGAGTTCCGGTGCGTTGAGGTTGTCGAAGGACAGCTGCACGCAGTAGTCCATTTCAAACCCGCGCTGGGCCTGGCGGATCAGCCCCAGGTAGGAGTTGTTCACCACCACGTGGATGTACGGCAGCTTGAACTGTGCGCCCACGGCCAGCTCTTCGATCATGAACTGGAAGTCATAGTCGCCGGACAGTGCCACGACGTTGCGGGTCGGGTCCGCCTTGACCACACCCAGTGCCGCCGGAATGGTCCAGCCGAGCGGGCCGGCCTGGCCGCAGTTGATCCAGTGGCGTGGTTTGTAGACGTGCAGGAACTGCGCGCCGGCAATCTGCGACAGGCCGATGGTGCTGACGTAGCAGGTGTCTTTGCCGAACACCTGGTTCATCTCTTCGTACACCCGTTGCGGCTTGACCGGCACGTTGTCGAAGTGGGTCTTGCGGTGCAGGGTGGCCTTGCGCTGCTGGCAATCGTGGAGCCAGGCGCTGCGGTCCTTGAGCTTGCCGGCGGCTTTCCACTCGCGGGCCACTTCAATGAACATGGTCAATGCAGAGCCGGCGTCGGAAACGATGCCCAGGTCCGGGGTGAACACGCGGCCGATTTGCGTCGGCTCGATGTCCACGTGAATGAATTTTCGGCCCTCGGTGTACACCTCCACCGAACCGGTGTGACGGTTGGCCCAGCGGTTACCGATGCCCAGCACCACGTCCGATTTCAACATCGTGGCGTTGCCATAACGGTGGGACGTTTGCAGGCCGACCATGCCCACCATCTGCGGGTGATCGTCCGGGATCGTGCCCCAGCCCATCAGGGTCGGGATCACCGGGATGCCGGTCAACTCGGCGAACTCCACCAGCAGTTCGCTGGCGTCGGCGTTGATCACGCCACCACCGCTCACCAGCAATGGGCGCTCGGCCTGGTCCAGCAGGGCCAGGGCTTTTTCCACCTGGATGCGGGTCGCCAAAGGCTTGGCCAGGGGCAGTGGTTGGTAGGCGTCGATATCGAATTCGATCTCGGCCATTTGTACGTCGAATGGCAGGTCGATCAGCACCGGGCCCGGGCGGCCGGAGCGCATTTCATAGAAGGCCTTCTGGAAGGCATACGGCACCTGGCCGGGTTCCAGGACGGTGGTCGCCCACTTGGTCACCGGCTTGACGATGCTGGTGATGTCGACAGCCTGGAAGTCTTCCTTGTGCATGCGTGCCCGTGGCGCCTGGCCGGTGATGCACAGGATCGGGATCGAGTCCGCCGAGGCGCTGTACAGGCCGGTAACCATGTCGGTGCCCGCCGGGCCCGAGGTGCCGATGCACACGCCGATATTGCCGGCCTTGGTGCGGGTGTAGCCCTCGGCCATGTGCGAGGCGCCTTCAACGTGGCGAGCAAGGACGTGATCGATGCCACCGACCTTCTGCAAGGCCGAATACAGCGGGTTGATCGCGGCGCCCGGGATACCGAAGGCGGTGTCGACCCCTTCACGGCGCATCACCAGGACAGCGGCTTCGATTGCTCTCATTTTGCTCATGGTTTTGGTGCCTCTTGCGTTTTGTAATTGTATACAAGTGATGTTGGTCCGAAGTGTATTCACGGCGAGCGGGGCAGGTCAATCCATTTTCTTGGGTGGCCTTTACGTTCGTCGGAAGGCTTATGGACGGGAATATTTCGACGTGTGGTGCGTATGTTTCGAAATATTGTATACAAAAAATAAATCTATTGTGTTCTATTTGTTTGATCGAGCTTCTGATCAGACAGAGCCCCACGGCTTTCCCATAACAAGATAAGGACGGCACCCATGAGCGCTTTAACCTTGAAAGTCGCAGTCAACCTGGCCAGCCACGCCATCGCGGCAGGCCGTACCATTTCGGCGGCACCGCTGACCGTTGCGGTACTCGACAGCGGCGGGCATTTGATAACGTTGCAGCGCGAGGATGGCGCGAGCCTGCTGCGCCCGCAGATCGCGATTGGCAAGGCCTGGGGTGCGATAGCCCTGGGCAAGGGCTCGCGCTTGCTGGCGCTGGACGCACAGCAACGGCCGGCGTTTATTGCCGCGTTGAACAGCCTGGGGCAGGGCAGCGTGGTGCCGGCGCCGGGCGGGGTGTTGATCCGGGATCAGGCGGGTGTGGTGCTGGGCGCGATCGGGATCAGCGGGGATACGTCGGATATTGACGAGCAGTGTGCGATCAGTGCGATCGAGGGGTTGGGGTTGTTGGCGGATGCGGGGGTTACTGCTTGATGTGAGGTGACTGATGGATAGTCATCGCAGGCAAGCCAGCTCCCACAGTTGAATGTATTCACGAATCAAAATGTGGGAGCGGGCTTGCCCGCGATGGCGGCGACTCGGTCTCCAGTCAAAGCCAGATCGCATCCCACAGTGGGTAGTCGCCATATTTTTTCACCAGCCCCGCCCTCAAGGGATTGGCCACGATGTACCGAGCTATGCCCTCAAGGTTTTCTTCGCGCCGCACGGCATGATCATGGAAACCTGGTTGCCAAAGACGCCCTTTTCGCCCGGCAACGGCATTCACGACTCGAGTACTTTTGGATTTGACTTGGCGCATCAGGTCAGCCAGCGAACCGTTTTCCAGCGAAATCAACCAGTGGAAATGATCGGGCATCACTACCCAGGCGAGTGAGGTTGCCAGTCGCTGGTTTTGCGCAATTCTGAATTGCTGCACCACCAGTCTGCCTAGCTTGAAGTCGCTGAATATTGGTTCGCGATGCAGTGTGTTACTGGTCAGAAGATAAATTCGGTTGGGTTCGTTATAGCGGCCTGTGCGTAGACGACATGATGCGGGTAGATCAGGCATTCCGTTGCCCCTTTGCAGAAGTGAGTTCTGAAAGGCTAGACAGGAATATTTTAAGGGGGGGGCCAGCTTTTGGCAGGATGTGTCTGGGCGATAGCTATCGCGGGCAAGCCCGCTCCCACAGTGGATCTCCGTCGTTCATACATTCTGTGTCCGGCACAAATCCAGTGTGGGAGCTGGCTTGCCTGCGATGGCTACACCGCGGTCTATCAGTCCCGCTCACACCCCTTCAACACCAACCGAATAATCGTCTGCGCCGCCGCCTCATAATCCGCTTCATCCAACTTCGCCTTCCCGGTCACCGCCGAAATCTGCCAGTCAAAATCCGCATACGTCTGCGTCGCCGCCCAAATGCTGAACATCAGGTGATGCGGATCAATCGGCGCAATCAGCCCACGGTCCACCCAGCTCTGGATGCAGTCGATGTTGTGCTTGGCCTGGGCATTCAGCTGTTTCACCTGCTCGGGGCTCAAATGCGGGGCGCCGTGCATGATCTCACTGGCAAACACTTTCGAGGCAAACGGCAAATCCCGGGAGATGCAGATCTTCGAGCGGATGTACCCGCTCAGCACGGCCGAAGGGTCGCCATCAGGATTGAACGGTGTGGAGGCCGCCAGGATCGGCTCGATAATGCTTTCGAGCACCTCGCGATAGAGGTTGTCCTTGGACTTGAAGTAGTAGTAGACGTTGGGCTTGGGCAGCCCGGCCTTGGCGGCGATGTCGCTGGTTTTGGTCGCGGCGAAGCCCTTGTCGGCAAACTCCTCACTGGCAGCCCGCAGGATCAGTTCTTTGTTGCGCTCGCGAATGGTGCTCATAGACCAGGAGGTTCCTTGCCAAGACAGGCGGTCTGGCATGGTAGCACCGGCTTTGCGCAGGGCTCAAGAATCCCGCCGCAGCCCTTGCATGGCGGGGCGCCCAGCTGACTTTGTCTGTCTTGATGCTGAACGCATTCACGGTCGTACAGGCACAGCTCGAGCGCGCTGCTAGAGTTCAGGCAGCGAGCGGCCATTTAGCCTGGCCACCGCTTCCTGTTTTCGGCGTTCGAGAGAGAAACCCGTGGAGAAAAGCAGACGACGTACGTTCGCCTGGGCCGTTGGCACGTTGTTACTGGTAGCGTTGTTGATTGCCCTGGGTTTGCACTTCTTTGCAGGCGGGCACAAAGGCCGGCCTCCCGCCACCGGCGAACCGGTGGCCGTGGTGCCGGTGGTGTTGCAGGACGTGCCGGTGTATATCGACGCCCTCGGCACCGTCACCCCCACCCGCAGTGTGACCGTGGTCACCCAGGTCGATGGCATCCTCAGCAGCGTGGAATTCAAGGAAGGCCAGCACGTCAGCAAGGGCCAGGTGATTGCGCGGATCGATGACCGTGCTCTCAAGGCCCAGCTGGCCGTGGCCAAGGGTACCCTGGCCCACGACCAGGCTGTGTTGAGCAATGCCCAGCGCGATCTGGTGCGCTACCGCGAACTGGTCAAGGCCGGCTCTACCAGCCAGCAAACCGTCGACACTCAGGCCTCGTTGGTCCAGCAACAACTGGGCACCGTGGCCGCCGACCAGGGCAATGTGCAGAACCTTCAAGTGCAGGTCGGCTACTGCACCATCACCTCGCCGGTCGACGGTGTGGTGGGCCTGCGCCTGGTCGACCCCGGCAATTACGTCACCACCACCAGCACCACCGGCATCGTGGTGATTACCCAGATGAACCCGGCCACCGTGGTGTTCGCGGTCCCCGAGGACGACTTGGGCGCTATCAACCAGGCCCTGGGCCGTGGCGCCGTGACGGTGCTGGCCTACGACCGCAACAAGAAAGCCCTGCTGGCCACCGGCAGCCTGTTGGCCCTGGACAACCAGGTAGACACCTCCACCGGCACCATCAAGGTCAAGGCGCAGTTCGATGATTCGGGCAGTGCGCTGTTCCCCAATCAGTTCGTCAATGCGCGCCTGAAGGCCGACACCCTGGCCCAGGTTGCCGTGGTGCCCACCCGGGCGATCCAGCATGGCAGCAAGGGCGATTTTGTGTTCGTGGTGAATGGCGACAAGGCCAGCCTGCGCAACATCAAGACCGGCCCATCGATGGGCGATGTGTCGGCGGTGCTCGAGAACGGCGTCAAGCCAGGCGAGCAGGTGATCACCGAAGGCGCCGACAAACTGGATGACGGTTCGGCCGTGAAGGTCGTCGCCCAGTGAGGAGCTGCCGAGCATGAACATTTCGCGGCCCTTTATCGAACGTCCCGTCGCCACCACCTTGATGATGGTCGCGGTGCTGTTGCTGGGCATGTTGGGGTATCACCTGTTGTCGGTGTCGGCGTTGCCTGAAGTCGACTACCCGACCATCCAGGTCTTCACCCAATACCCCGGCGCCAGCCCGGACGTGGTCAGCTCCTCGATCACCGCGCCGCTGGAGCGCCAGCTCGGCGAGATGCCGGGCCTCAAGTCGATGAACTCCACCAGCTCCGACGGCGCTTCGGTGGTGACCCTGCAATTCGACCTGTCGCTGTCCCTGGACGTGGCAGAGCAGGAAGTGCAGGCCGCGATCAACGCCGCCGGCACCTTCCTGCCGGCCAACCTGCCGTACCCACCGGTATACAGCAAGGTCAATCCGGCGGATGCGCCGGTGCTGACCCTGTCCCTGACCTCCGATGTGTTGCCGCTGACCAAGGTCGAGGACCTGGCGGATACACGGCTGGCGCAGAAGATCTCGCAGATCACTGGCGTCGGCCTGGTGACCATCAGCGGCGGTCAGCGCCCGGCGGTGCGGGTCGAGGCGAATACCTCGGCGCTCAATAGCCTCGGCCTGTCCATTGATGACCTGCGCACCTCCCTCGGCACGGCCAACGTCAACCAGGCCAAGGGCAATATCGACGGCAAGTTCCAGGCGTATTCGATTGGTGCCAACGACCAGCTGCAATCGGCCGAGGAATACCGCGACCTGGTGATCGCCTATAAAAATGGCGCGCCGATTCGCCTGTCGCAGATCGCCAGTTCCACCCAGGGCCCGGAGAACCCGCGTCAGGCTGCGTGGACCAACAGCACGCCGTCGATTGTGCTGAACATCCAGCGCCAGCCAGGCGCCAACGTGATCCAGGTGGTCGACCGCGTGCAGCAATTGCTGCCCAAGCTGCGGGCCAGTTTGCCGGGTACCTTGAAGGTCGATGTGCTGACCGACCGCACGCAAACCATCCGCGCCTCGGTCACCGATGTGCAGTACGAACTGGCGGTGGCGGTGCTGCTGGTGGTGATCGTGATTTTCATTTTCCTGCGCGACGTTGCGGCGACGGTTATTCCGGCAGTCACCGTGCCGCTGACGCTGGTGGGCACCCTGGCGGTGGCTTATGCGCTGGGCTTCTCCCTGAACAACCTGACACTGATGGCGCTGACTATCGCCATCGGATTCGTGGTGGACGACGCCATCGTGATGATCGAAAACATCACACGCTATATCGAGGCGGGCGACTCGCCGCTGGAGGCGGCGCTCAAGGGGTCGGAGCAAATCGGCTTCACGATTATTTCGCTGTCGATTGCGCTGATTGCAGTGATGATCCCGCTGCTGTTCATGGGCGATGTAGTCGGCCGGCTGTTCCGCGAATTCGCCATGACCGTGGCCGTGACCATCGTTATCTCGGCGTTCATCTCCCTGACCCTCACGCCGATGATGTGCGCGCGGATGCTCAAGAATAAGCACCAGGAACGCCGCGCGGATTTCTTCGACCGCATCAACACCCACTACGTGCGTGGCCTTGACTGGGTGTTGGCGCACCGCACCTTGACCCTGATCTCGATAGCGCTCACCGCCGCGCTGACCCTGATGATTCTGGTGATCATGCCCAAGGGCTTTTTCCCCGACCAGGACACCGGGCTGATCCAGGGTATTTCCCAGGCGGCGCCGACGGTTTCATTCCAGCAGATGCAGACCGAACAACAGCGCCTGGCCGCGCGAATCCTCAAGGACCCGGCGGTGCAAAGCCTGTCGTCCTTCGTCGGGATCGACCAGACCAACCCGACCATCAACCAGGGCAACCTGCTGATCAACCTCAAGCCCCGCGGCGAGCGTGACAGTGCCACCGAGGTGATCCGCCGGCTCTCCGATGCCAACGCCGACGACGCCGGGATCCGCCTGTACCTGCACTCGGTACAGGACCTGACCCTCGACGCCACGGTGTCCACCACCAGCTACCGGCTGGGCCTGCAAGCCACCGATCCGGACGAGCTGGAAACGTGGACCACCAAGCTGCTGGCGGCGATCAAGCAAGACCCGATGTTCACCGACGTGCAAAGCCAGGCGATGCAGTTCGGCAACCAGATCCAGCTGACCTTTGACCGCGGCACTGCCTCGCGCCTCGGTATCACGCCCCAGGCGATCGACGACGTGCTGTACGACGCCTTCGGCCAGCGCCAGGTCTCGACGATCTACACCCAGCTCAACCAGTACCACGTGGTGATCGCCACCGACCATCCGCCGCGCAACTTGCCGGACCTGCTCACCGGGTTGTACGTGGACATTCCCGGTGGCGGTGTGGCGCCGCTGTCGAGCATGGCGACCCTGCAGGTGGTGCGGGCGCCCGTCACCATCAACCGGCTGGGCCAGTTTCCGTATGCCGACGTTTCGTTCAACCTAGCGCCCGGCCAGACCCTTGGCGCGGCGGTCACGCGGCTCAAGGACATCGAGGCCAAGGTCGGCTTGCCGCTGTCGGTGCAGGCCAACCTGGAAGGCGCGGCGGCGACGTTCGAACAGTCGCTGTCCAACCAGGTATTCCTGGTGGTGGCGGCGATTGTGGTGGTGTACCTGATGCTGGGGATTCTGTACGAGAGCTTCGTGCACCCGGTGACGATCCTTTCGACGCTGCTCTCGGCAGCACTCGGGGCCTTGCTGGCGCTGCTGGTGACGGGCACGCAGTTCGACATCATCGGCCTGATCGGCATTGTGTTGCTGATCGGTATCGTGATGAAAAACGGCATCATGATGGTCGACTTTGCCCTGGAGTTGTTACGCGAGGGCGGCCTGAGCCCCACGGCCGCGATCCGCCAGGCGGCAGAGTTGCGGTTCCGGCCGATCCTGATGACCAGCATGGCGTCGCTGTTCGGCGCGGTGCCGCTGGCGCTCGGTACGGGGATTGGTTCGGAGCTGCGTCACCCGCTGGGCATCGCGATTATCGGCGGGTTGTTGCTCAGTCAGTTGCTGACGCTGTTTTCCACGCCGGTGATCTTCCTCGCCATGCACGGCCTGGGGCAGCGCTTCAGCCGCCGCCCGGCTGAAGCGGTCTGATGGCAATGAACCTCAGCGCGCCGTTTGTTCGCCGCCCGATTGCAACCACCTTGATGGCGGCCGGCCTCGCGCTGTTTGGCGCGCTGGCCTTCATGCTGTTGCCGGTGGCGCCGTTGCCGGAGGTGGATTTCCCGACCATCAGCGTCAGCGCCTCGTTGCCCGGCGCCGATCCGACCACCGTCGCCAGTTCAGTGGCCACGCCCCTGGAGCGCCAGTTCGGGCAGATCGCCGGGGTCACGCAGATGACCTCATCCAGCAGCTTGGGCTCGGCGCGGATCATTTTGCAGTTCGACCTGAATCGCGACATCGACGGCGCCGCGCGGGATGTGCAGGCGGCGATCAATGCCGCCCGCAGCAACCTGCCCAGCGACCTGTCCGGCAACCCGACGTACCGCAAGGTCAACCCGGCGGATTCGCCGATTCTGATCATCAGCCTGACCTCCGACAGCGCCACGCCGGGGCAGATGTATGACGTGGCCTCGACCCTGCTGGAGCAGAAGTTGTTGCAGACTACCGGGGTCGGTGACGTGACGGTGGGCGGCGGCGCGCTGCCGGCGGTGCGGGTGGAATTGAACCCCGACCGGCTCAACCAGTACGGCGTGAGCCTGGAGCAGGTGCGCCAGGTGATCAACGCCTCCAACGTCAACTTGCCCAAGGGCAACGTGGCCATCGGTGATCGCAACTACGGCATTGCGGCGAACGACCAGTTGCTCGATGAAAAGGACTACGGGCCGCTGGTGGTCAAGGCCCACAACGGCGACCTGATCCATATCGCCGACCTGGGCTACGTGCGCGAAGACGTGCAGGACCTGCGCAACTTCGGCCTGTCCAACGGTAAGCCGGCAGTATTGCTGGTGGTGTTCAAGCAGCCGGGCGCCAACGTGATCGAAACGGTGGACGCGGTGAAAGCCTCGCTGCCGTTCCTGCAAAGCTCGATTCCGGCGACGATCAAGCTCAACCTGCTGATGGACCGCACCACCACCATTCGCGCCTCGTTGCATGACGTCGAGATCACGTTGCTGGTGTCGATCCTGCTGGTGACCCTGGTGACCTTCGGCTTCTTCCGCGACTGGCGCAGCACCCTGGTGCCGGCGATTGTGGTGCCGCTGTCGCTGCTCGGCACCTTCGGCGCGATGTACTTCCTCGGCTACAGCCTGAACAACCTGTCACTCATGGCGCTGACGATTTCCACCGGCTTTGTGGTGGACGATGCGATTGTGGTGGTGGAAAACATCATGCGCCACCTGGAGCGCGGCAAGACCCGGGTGGAAGCGGCGCTGGCCGGTGCCCAGGAAGTCGGCTTCACGGTACTGACCATCAGCGTGTCGCTGGTGGCGGTGTTTATTCCGCTGCTGCTGATGGGCGGGATTGTCGGGCGGCTGTTCCGCGAGTTTTCGGTATCGTTGTCGGTGGCCATCGTGATCTCGATGCTGATCTCGCTGACGGTTACACCGATGCTCGCCAGCGTGCTGCTGCGCGCGCCGAAAGTGATTCATGAAGGCAATGAACACCCGGACTCGCGCTTTCACCGCTTCTACGATCGCACCCTCGGTTGGGTGATCGACCATACGGTGCTGATGGGTTTTGTGACGGTGTTGGTGATCGTGCTCGCCGGCGTGTTGTACGTGCTGGTGCCCAAGGGTTTTTTCCCCCAGGAAGACACCGGGCGCTTGCAGGGCAGCATCCTGGCGAACCAGAGCATTTCCTATGGGGCGATGCAGAAGGACTTCACCGAGATCAACCGCAAGGTGATGAAAAACCCGAACGTCGAAACCGTCGCCGGGTTTGTCGGCGGTGGCGGAGGGGGCGGCGGGGCGGTCAACAGCGCGCAGATGTTTGTATTGCTCAAGCCCCTGGGCGAGCGCAAGGACAACGCCACCGAAATCATCGGCCAGATCCGCCGCAGCCTCGGCGACTTGCCGGGCACCAAGCTGTATTTGCAGTCGGCCCAGGACATCACCGTGGGTGGCCGGCAAAGTGGCGCGCAATACCAATACACCCTGACCGCCGATGACCAGGAGTCGCTGGACGAATGGGTGCCCAAGGTGGTGGCGGTGCTGCGCAAATTGCCGCAACTCACCGACCTCAATACCGACCAGCAAGACAACAGCTTGCTGGCCAATGTGCAAATCAACCGGGACACGGCGGCGCGCCTCGGGGTGAGTGTCTCGGCGGTCGACCAGACGCTGTACGACGCCTTTGGCCAGCGCCAGGTCGCGACCCTGTATCGCGCGGCCAACCAGTACCACGTGGTGATGGAAATCGCGCCGGAATACTGGACCGACCCTTCCGCGCTCAAGGGCATTTATGTGCCGACGGGCACCCAGGCCACGACCACCAAGGGCACCACGGCGGCGCCCAACCTGACCACCGGGCAGACCCTGGTGCCACTCTCGGCACTGGCGGATAACACGGTGGCGCGCACCGCAATTTCCATCAGTCACCAGGGCACGTTCCCGGCGGTGACAGTCTCGTTCAACCTGGCGCCCGGCACGTCCATCGGCCAGGCCACGGCGATGGTGGACGATGCGGTGAAGCAACTGCGCATGCCCGCCAGTGTGGTCGGCCAGTTTGCCGGTACGGCCCAGGTGTTCCAGTCGTCGGTGGCCAGTGAGCCACTGCTGATCGTCGCTGCGTTGCTGTGCGTGTATATCGTGCTGGGCATCCTCTACGAAAACCTGACGCACCCGCTGACCATTCTTTCGACCCTGCCCTCGGCCGGCGTCGGTGCGTTGATCGCCTTGCTGCTGACCGGCACCGAGCTGTCGATCATTGCGCTGGTGGGGGTGATTCTGTTGATTGGTATCGTGAAGAAAAACGCGATCATGATGATCGACTTCGCGATCACCGAGCGGCGGGAGTTCGGCCTAACGGCCAAGGAAGCGATTCGCCGGGCGTGCCTGATCCGTTTCCGGCCGATCATGATGACCACCCTGGCGGCGATCCTTGGCGCGCTGCCGCTGGTGCTCGGCACCGGTTATGGCTCTGAGTTGCGCCGGCCGTTGGGGATTTCGATTATTGGTGGCCTGCTGTTCAGCCAGGTGCTGACGCTGTACACCACCCCGGTGATCTACCTGTGGCTCGACCGGGCGTCACAGCGCCTGGGTCGGCGTAAGGAAGCAAGGTTATGAACGTGAAATACAGCGTGCTTTGCATCAGCTTGCTGCTCGGCGGCTGCATGGTCGGGCCCGATTACCAGAAGCCCGCCATGGAGCTGCCGCAGTCGTTCAAGGAAGGCGCGCAGTGGCAGCGCGCGGCGGCCAACCCCCAGGGGGCGATGGACAGCCAGTGGTGGCTGGCCTATCAGGACCCGGTACTGAACGATTTGGTGGCGCGCTCGGCCAAGGCCAACCAGTCGATCATCGCGGCGGAGGCGGCTTATCGTCTGGCCCAGGCGCAGGTGGCGTCCAGCCGGGCAGGGTTGTGGCCCACCGTTGGCGTAGGGTTGTCGGGTTCGCGGGGAACGGCAGGCAGTGGTAGCGGCACGTCCACCACCGGCACCACGGCGGGCGGCGTGCAGAACAGTGTCAGCGCCACCTTGACCGCCAGTTGGGAGCCGGACCTGTGGGGCCTGGTGCGGCGCGGGATAGAGTCCAGCCAGGCGACGGCCCAGCAATCGGATGCGTTGCTGGCCGGGGTGCGGCTGTCCATCAGTTCCAGCGTGGCGAGTAACTACCTCGCCCTGCGGCAGATGGACATCGACGTGCGCCTGTTGCAGCAACAACAGAAGATCAACCAGCAACTGCTGGACATGATCCAGGTGCAGTTCACCCAGGGCGTCGCCACCAACGACCAGTTGCTGGTGGCGCAGGACCAGTTGACCACTTCGATTGCCGACTTGCAGACCTCCCTGCGCGACCGCGAGCAATACGAACACGCGCTGGCGGTGCTGGTGGGTGTGGCGCCGAGTGAATTCAGCGTGGCAGTGCGCAATGACTACAGCTTCGTGGTCCCGCGGCCACCGTTGACCTTGCCGTCGACCCTGCTGCAACGGCGTCCCGATGTGGTGGCGGCGGAGCGCTCGGCAGCGGCGGCCAACGCGAAAATCGGCGTGGCCGAAGCTGCGTTCTTCCCTACGCTGGATCTGACTGCCGAGGCCGGTTACCGCGGCAGTGCGTTGGGCGGGTTGTTCTCCCTGCCCAATCGCATCTGGACGTTGGGCCCGGCGCTGGCGGAAACCCTGTTTGACGGCGGCGCCCGCGAAGCGGCGGTCAAGCAGGCCGAGGCCAGCTATGACCAGATCGCCGCGACCTACAAGGGCACCGTGCTCAGCGCCTTGCAGAACGTTGAAGACAACCTGTCGGCAATCAACCACCTGCAAACCCAGGCCGATGCGTTCCAGCAGGTGTACCAGCGTAATCAGCAACTGTTCGGCAGCCAGGAAGCGCAGATGCGCGCCGGGACCGTGAGCCGGGAGAATGTGCTGACCCAGCAACTGGTGTTGCTGCAAGCCGAGCAGAATCTTCGCGACACCCAGGGCCAGCTCAGCCAGGGCAGTGTGGCGCTGATCCAGAGCCTTGGCGGGGGCTGGCAAACGCCTGCGCGCTGAACGGCTCGCTAACCCGGTGTGCGCCGCGTTATTCTCGGCGCACTTTGAATCACGGGAAGCCTGAGCCATGGCAGGAAGCAGTTTGCTGGTATTGATCGACGACATCGCCGCGGTGCTCGATGATGTGGCGTTGATGACCAAGATGGCCGCGAAGAAAACCGCCGGCGTGCTGGGGGACGACCTGGCGCTGAATGCCCAGCAAGTCTCCGGGGTGCGCGCCGAGCGGGAAATTCCGGTGGTGTGGGCGGTGGCCAAGGGCTCGTTCGTCAACAAGCTGATTTTGGTGCCGGCTGCGTTGCTGATCAGCGCGTTTGCGCCGTGGGCGGTCACGCCGTTGTTGATGCTGGGCGGCGCTTACCTGTGTTTTGAAGGTTTCGAAAAACTCGCCCATAGCTTCTTCCACAAACGCACCGAAGAGCAGGCGCACCTGGTGGAAGCCGTGGCGGATCCGGCCACGGACCTGGTGGCCTTCGAGAAGGACAAGATCAAGGGCGCGATCCGTACCGACTTCATCCTCTCCGCCGAAATCATCGCCATCACCCTCGGTACCGTGGCCGATGCACCGCTGATGCAGCAAGTGATCGTGTTGTCGGGTATCGCCATCGTCATGACCATCGGCGTCTACGGCTTGGTGGCCGGTATCGTCAAACTCGATGACCTGGGCCTGTGGCTCACCCAGAAGCCCGGCCAGGCGGCGCGCAGCATCGGCGGGGCGATCCTGCGGGCGGCGCCGTACATGATGAAAAGCCTGTCGGTGATCGGTACGGCGGCGATGTTCATGGTCGGCGGTGGCATCCTGACCCATGGTGTGCCGGTGGTGCATCACTGGATCGAGACTGTGAGCCAGAGTACTGGCGGCCTGGCGTGGTTGATGCCGACGTTGCTCAATGCAGTGGCGGGGATCATTGCCGGGGCCGTGGTGTTGGCGGTGGTCAGTGCGGTGGGTAACCTCTGGAAGCGGGTGAGGGCATAGGCATTTGATCGAGCGACGGCAATTCAGCGGGGGCATGAAAGGCAAGAACCTCCGTTACCTGAATGAAAATCCCGGCGAGGCCCGCCAGACGGTGCGTGCGGGATTTGTGTTGCTCGAACATTTTTCGCTGCCGGCGTTTACCCAGGCGCTGGATACGCTGATCACCGCCAACCTGCTGCGGCCCGCTTCTTTTTCTACCTCGACCTTCGGCTTGCGGGAAGGCGAGGTGATCAGTGACCTGGGGCTGGTGATCCGGCCCGATGCGCGGCTTGAGTCTTCGGTGCTTAAAGAGTTGGACCTGTTGGTGATATGCGGTGGCTATCGCACTGAACTGAAGGCTGCGGAGGAGTTTATCCACCTGCTGAAAAGCGCCTCGGAGCAGGGTGTGAGCCTGGCCGGTTTGTGGAATGGTGCGTGGTTCCTGGGGCGTGCAGGATTGCTGGGCGGCTACCGCTGCGCCGTGCACCCGGAACATCGCCCGGCCCTCGCTGATTTTTGCAAGGCGACGCAGGTCAGCAGCGAACCCTATGTGATTGATCGCGACCGGCTGACGGCATCGAGCCCTTCCGGTGCGTTTCATATGGCGCTGGACTGGATCAAGGGGCTGTACGGCAAAGCGCTGGTGGAGGGGATCGAGGACATCCTGGCGTTTGAGGAGTCGCGCTACCGGCGGGTGAAACCCACGGAAAACGTGTGCTTGAGCGCACCCCTGCGCGAGGTGGTCAACCTGATGGACGCCAACCTCGAAGAGCCTCTGGAGCTTGAGCAACTGGCCGTTTATGCGGGCCGTTCCCGACGCCAGTTGGAGCGTTTGTTCAAGGAGCAGCTTGGCACCACGCCCCAGCGTTATTACCTGGAACTGCGCATCACCGAGGCCCGTCGGCTGCTGCAACACACCGAGCTGTCCCAGGTGGACGTGCTGGTGGCCTGCGGGTTTGTCTCGCCGAGCCATTTCAGCAAGTGCTACAGCGCCTACTTTGGCTACAGGCCATCCAAGGAAAAGCGCCTGGTCAAATAGCCTGAGATTGGCATTCGCCACAAATATAGATACGATGCTAATCATTAGCTTGCTATCTATATGTGGGTTTAATGAAATCCTCCACCTTCCAGCTCCCTGATTTCTGGCAGGCGACGTTGACCCCGTCCCGTAGCGATCTGCTGTTTGCCTTGCGCAACATGATCGCCGGCGGGGTCGCGTTGTACCTGGCCTTCTGTTTTGACTTGCAGCAACCGCAATGGGCCCTGACCACCGTATTTATCGTGGGCCAGTCCACCAGCGGCATGGTCCTGGCCAAAGGCGCCTATCGGCTGGTGGGTACGTTTGTCGGGGCCATGGTTTCCATCGCGATGATCGGTGTATTTGGCCAGGCGCCGCTGCTGTTCCTGCTGTGCATGGCGCTGTGGCTGGCGTTCTGCACCACGGGGGCATCCTTGCTGCGCAATCATGCGTCCTATGGGTTTGTGCTGGCGGGTTACACCACGGCGATTATTGCGCTACCCGCTACGGCGGCACCGCTGGGAGTGTTCGATGAGGCGGTGGCACGCTGCCAGGAGATCAGCCTGGGGATTCTTTGTGCCTCCATCGCCAGTACGATTCTGTGGCCGCGCCGGGTCGAGCAGGTGCTGGCGGTTCAGGCGCGCGCCGCCTGGCAGGCCGGGGTGCGGGCTGCCGCTTCGGAGCTGTTGGGTACCGACCAGCGTAAAGGCTTGCTCGAAGCATTGAGCCGCCTGGTGGCGGTGGACAGCCAGCGCGACCATGCCTGGTTTGAAGGGCCCAAGGGCCGGCGCCGCTCCCAGGCCTTGCGGGTGCTCAGCCGTGATCTGCTTAGCCTGCTGCGGGCGGCGCGGGGCGTGGCGCGCCAGCGGATGATGCTCGATGAAACGGCGGCGGTCGGGCCACTGATTGAAGCGGTGGCTTCGGCGTTGCAGCAGGAGCGTCTTGATGAACTGCCCGAGTTGTCACAACGGCTTGGCCTGGCGTTGCAGGATCCGCAGCTTGGCCAGGAGGCGCACTTTTGCCTGGTGCAACTGGCGCAGGTGTTGCGCTTGATTGAGCTGGGTGAATTGACGCTGTCGGCGGTCGAGCAGGGCAGGGTGCCGCCCGGCGCACCGGGGGCGATGTCCTGGCACCGGGATATCGAGCAGGGGGTGCTAGGCGGGCTGCGCAGTGCGTTGGCGTTTCTGGCGGTCGCGGCGTTCTGGATCTTTACGGCATGGCCTTCGGGTTTGGGCGCGGTATCGATTTGTGGCGTGGTGTTGAGCCTGTTTGCAGCGCGGGAAAACCCGTCGGCTTCCAGCCTTAACTTCCTCAAGGGCATAGCGCTGTCGATCCCGGTGGCCGGTTTTGTGTGCTTCGTGCTGTTGCCCGGCTTCGATGGCTTTCCCTTGTTATGCCTGGCGTTGGGAGTGCCGCTGTTTTTCGCCTCGTTGTGCATGAGCCGCCTCAAGCTGGCGGCCACGGCCTCGGCGTTCTGCATCTTTTTCGTCAACAACGTAGGGCCCAGCAATGTGATGACCTATGACTTCGCCGCGTTCCTCAACAAGGCCATCGCGACGCTGGTGGGGGTCGGGATTGCCGTGGTGGTGTTTCGGCTGATCCAGCTCAATCCCGGCGAGCATCACTATCGGCGGATGTTCAAGGCTTCATTGTTCGACCTGGCGCAATTGACTTCCCGTCCCCTGGAGCAGGCTGAAAGCTGGTTTGGCGGGCGCATGGCGGACCGGCTGATTCGCCTGTCGCGCTACAGCGAAACCTTGCCTGCCGATCGCCGTGTCCACTGGGATAACGGATTGCTGGGGCTGGACCTGGGGGATGAGTTGCTGGAGTTGCGCGCCTGCCTGGCGGACAGCCGGGGTGCGTTGGCGATTGAGCGCGATCGCTATTTGCGGGCATTGGAGTCGGTGTTGGAGGAGGGTGGACCGAGCGTGGCGAATGAGTCGCTGATGGATGCGGCCAGCGTTGCGATGCTTGAAGCGCTTGAACAGCCTTCGGGATTGGCGGAGCAGGATCGGGAAATGGCCAGGGCGGCCGTGCTGCAACTGCGGTTTACGTGGCGTAAGTGGTGTCGGCGGGGGATGTAGGCGCTGGCAAGCCAGCGCCTACACGGGGCATTACTCGGCGATCTGCAACTTGCGCGCCTCGGTGTACACGTAGCGCACCTTTTCATACTCGAACGGCGAGTTCATCTGGCCGTAGCGGAAGCTGGTCTGGTAGCGCTTGTCGACGGCGCGCAGGGCCCAGATTTCCGGGTGGTTTTCGCTGACCTTGGACACGTTCAGGAAGTTGATCTCGGTCTCGGCGCCGTAGTCCACCAGCAGGCCGGTGGTATCCCGCAGGTTCGACGGACCAAACAGCGGCAGCACCAGGTAGGCGCCGCCCGGTACACCGTAGAAGCCCAGGGTCTGGCCGAAGTCTTCGCTCTGGCGCGGCAGGCCCATGGCGGTGGCCGGGTCCCACAGGCCGGCGATGCCGATGGTGGTGTTGAGCAGCAGGCGCCCGGTGGTTTCCAGGGAACGATGGCCCTTGAGCTGCAGCAGGCTGTTCAGCAGGTTGGGTACATCCCCGAGGTTGTTGAAGAAGTTGCTGACGCCGGTACGCAGGAAGCTTGGGGTGACATAACGGTAACCGTCCACCACCGGCAGGAACACCCACTGGTCGAAGCGGTAGTTGAAGTGGTAGACCCGGCGGTTCCACGACTCCAGCGGGTCGTAGACATTCAGGGCGTTGACCGACGAACGCTCAAACTCACGCTGGTCCAGGCCGGGGTTGAACTTGAGATGGCTCAGTGGCTCCTTGAAGCCGTCGGAGTCCACTACGGTCGGCGTGTGAGCCTTGCTGTTGTCGGCATTGGCCACGCCCGCGCACATCAGAGCAGCGAGCAGCAGAAGATATTTAGCCACGGAAGAACTCCAGCATGGCGTCGGCGTTGACGCGGTAATTGAGGTTGCCGCAATGGCCGCCCAGGGGGTAGACGGTCAAGCGATCGCCGAAGGTTTTACGCAGGAAGCCAAGGTCGCCCGGGCCCAGGATCACGTCGTCGGCGTTGTGCATGACGGCGATTTTCGGGCTGTCGTGCAGGTAGTCCTTGAGGGCATACAGGCTGACCTGGTCAACCAGTTGCAGCAGGCTGCCGCCGTCGGAACGGGCGCGCCACATCGGGATCACCTGTTCGGTGAGGTAGCAGTCGAAGTCGCACTGCAGCGCACGCTTGAGGAACGGCGTGAGGCTGGTGCCTTCGCTGATCGGGTACTTGGGCGGGATGATCAGGCCGCGACGGTTGATCAGGTCCGAGGTGAAGGCAATATCGGCCGCCGAGAAGCGGAACGAAGTGCCGATCAGCATCGCCATCTGTTCGTTGGTCAGGTGTTCCTTGGAGTTCTGGAAGTCGTAGAGCAGGGCATCGTTGAGGTCGATGTAGCCCTTTTGCTGGAAGTAGCGGGTCAGCTTGTTCAACACCAGCTCATAGAAGGTGGTGCTGTTGTTGATGCCCTTGACCTCGGTCTGCACCAGCTTGTCGAGGTTGGTGATCGAGGTATAGAGGTTGACCGGCGGGTTCAGCAGCAGGACTTTCTTGAAGTTGAAGCTGCGACGGGTTTCATCCAGCTTGCTGACAAAGGCTGCGTCGAGGGCGCCGAGGCTGTAGCCGGTGAGGTAGAAGTCGGTCACGGGCAGCGTCGGGTTTTGCGCGCGTACGGCCTGCATCACGCGGTACATGTCTTCGGCGTCTTCCTGGCTGATGCCGGGAGTGGCGAAGCGCGAGGCGGCGGCGATGAAGTCGAAGCTGGTGGGGGACGACAGCTGGACGACGTGGTAGCCGGCCTTGTAGTAGAGCTTTTTCAGGTATTCGTTGATGGTGCTGTCAAAGCGTGCGCCGGTGCCGGCGATCAGGAAGATCAGCGGTGCGGCACGGTCCTGCTTGGCGATGCGGTAGGTGAGTTTCTTCACCGCCCAGAAGTTGTCAGGCAGGCTGAACTCGCGCTCGGGGCGCATCGTCAGGGTGTAGTCGGACTGATTGATTTGATCGTCCGATGGCAGTTCCGGCCGCAGGTTCGGCGGGGTGGTGGCGATGGTCGCTTCAAACGGGTTGGTCAAAGGGTAGCCATAGCTGGCCTGGTCGATATCGACCGCCAGTGCTGACGCACTCAGAAAAAGGCTGCCCAACAGGGCCGCACAGCGCAAGGAACGGAGCATGACTAAATCCCTAAGAGGAAAACGTGCTGAAGTGGAGTTCGCAGGCTATGACCACCGCGTTGCTGCCGAAGTGCCAGCCTTCGGCACTAAAAGTCGGAAAAAACGTCGGAATCGGGGTAATAGTAGCGAGACGATACACTTTGGCACGCCTTAATGAACACTTATCTGTTTGCAAAACTTGCCAACGGCCACCGGGGGATTAAGCTGGGCGCCGTTTTCGCCTATCGGAGTGCCCCATGTCCCGCCGTTTTCCGCTGATCCTGTTGCTTATTGCCCTGCCGCTTTGGCTGGCCGCCAGTTATGGCGCGCGTTACGGATTCATGGAGGATGGCCGTTGGGTGGGCATTTGCGCTGACGAAGCCAGCCGCTGGGAATGCCAGGTGCGTTCCAACCTGGGGTTGATGATTCACTTCAAGGTGCTGGGCTGGGCGGCGCTGGTCACGGCGGTGCTGGCGTTTTTCGTGCCGGGCCGGGCCGGGTGGGGTTTGGCGGTGTTGGCGCTGGTGTTCGGGTTTCCGGCGTTGGCGTTGTACAACACGACCTTTGCGGTGTTTGCGGTGGTGATTGCGGGGTTGCGGTTGGTCCGTAAGCCTCGCGTTGCCTGACAGGGCCTCTTCGCGAGCAAGCCCGCTCCCACATTTGACCGAGTACATCCCTTGGAATGCGGTCGAGTGTGGGAGCGGGCTTGCTCGCGAAAGCGGTCTTAAGCCTTGCGCACCCGTAAGCAACGCCACAATGCTAGGACCATGAGCAGGCTAACCACCGCCCAACCCCACGCCTGCTGGTTCATCACCCCTTCACGGAACAACTGCGGCGCAATACCGGCACCGATGATGAACGCCAGCAACGCAATCTCCCGCCGCAGCCCGCTCACCGGACGCACCAGGTACACCAGCGCCGGCAGCACCAGCGCGGCACTCGGGAAGCTGCGGTAACGCGGGTCAAATACCAGCGCCAGCATCATGACCGCACCGGCAAACCCGGCGATTGCCACCAGCCAGCCAGCGCGCTGCTCCAGCCAGTTGAAGGCGCGTTCGCGCCAACCTTCTCGCGTACTCAACGCCAGGGCGGCGTGAGCCAGTACCGCAAGGTTCAAGGCCACCAGCAATCCAGCCCACACCCACTCATCCGTGAAGCGCGCGGTGACCCGGTTCAACTCGGCCCAGGTGCCGATCGAGCAGGCCGCCACGGCGCCCAGCAATGGCAACAACAACGCAGCCCGGGTCGTGCGCACGCGGCCACCCAGCAGCAGCGTGCCCAGCAGGATGATCCCGCCAACCCCCAGCCACAGCGGCCAGTACGGCACATTGGTCACCGGGCCGGCGAGCACGCCCTTGTCCTGGCGATCCGCATCAAACAGGCCCCAGTAACCCCCCACCGCCCCTTCACTGGCGCGTTTCCACGGCTGGTCAAAGGCTTCGATCAGGTTGTAGTGCCAGCCATTGGCTTCGGCCATGGCCACGAACCCGCGCATGAATTTCGCTTCGTTGACCCGGCTCGGCACCGCCGTTTCCCGCTGGCGGCCTTCGCTCGGCCAGCCGGTCTCGCCGATCATCACGTCCTTGGGGGCGAACTTGTTGCCGAAGGTCTGGCGCACATCGCCCACGTGCTTGAGCGCCTGGTCGATGCCCGAGGGGTCATCTTCCCAGTACGGCAGCAGGTGGATGGTCAGGAAGTCCACGGCCGGGGCGATTTCCGGGTGTTGCAGCCAGAACTCCCACACATCGGCATAGGTGACCGGTTGCTTGATATGGTCCTTGACGTGATGGATCAACTTGACCAACTGCCCGGCGGTGACTTCCTTGCGCAGCAGGGTTTCGTTGCCGACGATCACCGAGGTGACGACGTCGGGGTTGGCATTGGCCGAAGCGATCAGTGCCTCGACTTCCTTGGCGGTGGCCACCGGATCACTGCTGACCCATGCGCCGCTCATCAGCTTCAGGCCGTGTTTGCGCGCCAGTGCAGGCAAGTCTTCAAGGCCGGTCTGGGAGTAGGTGCGAATGCATTCGAAACGGGTGGCCAGCAACGCCAGGTCGGCGTCCATGCGCTCGGGGCGCAGTTTGAACGGCTGGTCGAACGGCGACTGGTCTTTGTCGAAGGGCGTGTAGGACGCACATTGCAGCTTGTGGCTGGCGCTGGCCACGTCCGGCAGCACCACCGGTTGGCCAAGGCCGTACCAATAGCCGCCGAGGGCCAGCACACCGAGGATCAGGGCAAATAAATAGGGCAGGAGCGGGAAACGTGCAGTCGCGGGCATGATCAGGCCGTCTGGGGGCAAAGGCGCGCATCTTACCCGGATTTGAGCCGTCCCAGTGGGGCCGCATAATTTTGACATGCAAAGTTCGGGCGGGATCGTCGGTGAATGTCCTACAAATCATCCTGCTGGCGATGTGATGTCGTTTCTTGCTTACCTGAGGTCGCAGTCAGAGCAGGTCGCTTGTGGCAGCAGGTTGATGATCGAAGTGTCAGCCCTCCACTGATGAGGCACCCACGTGATCGATGCGCGTGAAGGGGGCGCGGTGCACCACATAACAACAGGTTGACGTCGCTCGGCATCCGCCGGGCGCAGCACTTTCGGGGAAGCACTATGAAGATGCGACGACTCTTGGGCGCAGCTGCCACTCTGGTAGTTGCGATGAGCTCCACACTGGCCAGCGCCGACAGCAAAACCCTGAGCATCGGCTATGTGGATGGCTGGTCGGACAGTGTCGCCACCACCCACGTGGCGGCAGAAGTGATCAAGCAAAAGCTCGGTTATGACGTGAAACTGCAAGCGGTCGCCACCGGGATCATGTGGCAAGGCGTGGCCACCGGCAAACTCGACGCCATGCTCTCCGCCTGGTTGCCGGTGACCCACGGTGAATACTGGGCCAAGAACAAGGACAAGGTGGTCGACTACGGCCCCAATTTCAAGGACGCCAAGATCGGCCTGATCGTGCCTGAGTACGTGAAAGCCAAATCCATCGAAGACCTCAAGACCGACACCACCTTCAAGAACAAGATCGTCGGTATCGACGCCGGTTCAGGCGTGATGCTCAAGACCGATGAAGCGATCAAGGCCTATGGCCTGGACTACAAGCTGCAAGCCAGTTCGGGCGCGGCGATGATCGCCGAGCTGACCCGTGCCGAAGACAAACAGGAATCCATTGCGGTCACCGGTTGGGTGCCACACTGGATGTTCGCCAAGTGGAAACTGCGTTTCCTGGACGACCCAAAAGGAATTTATGGTGCTGCTGAGACCGTCAACAGCATCGGCAGCAAAGGCCTGGAAAAGAAAGCCCCGGAAGTCGTGGCGTTCCTGAAGAAATTCCAGTGGGCCTCCAAGGATGAAATCGGCGAAGTCATGCTGGCGATCCAAGAGGGCGCCAAGCCTGAAGCGGCGGCCAAGGACTGGGTGGCCAAGCACCCTGAGCGCGTCGCCGAGTGGACTGCTAAGTAAGTCTCTTGTGGGAGCTGGCTTGCCTGCGATGCAGACGCCTCGGTGCACATGATGTATCGAGGTGATCCCATCGCGGGCAGCCCGGCTCCCACATTATTTCGCCCCCGCAATTATTCCTGCGCCTTCAATATCCCTCGCTACACTCCTTCTACTACTAAGGTCGTCTGGAACCTGTTCCTCAGCCGCATACAGTGGATATGTTCCAATAATAAAAAGCTGTGCTGCGAGGATAAAAACAATGAACGACAGCATTTACCTCTCGATTCAAAACAGCCCGCGTTTCAAGGAGCTGGTTAGTAAAAGGGAAAGATTCGCCTGGATTCTCTCGGCAATCATGCTTGGGCTTTACTCCGCTTTCATTCTTCTGATTGCCTATGGGCCGCAAATACTGGGGGCCAAGATCAGCCCCGGTTCGTCCATTACGTGGGGGATCCCGATCGGGGTCGGGCTGATTGTGTCGGCCTTCGTCCTCACCGGCATCTATGTACGACGCGCCAACGGCGAATTCGACGACTTGAACAATGCGATTCTCAAGGAGGCTGCGCAATGATCCGTCGTCTATTGGCTGTACTCGGCGCTTCGGCCTTTGCACCTGCCGTTTGGGCGGCCGATGCACTGACCGGCGAAGTGCATAAACAACCGCTGAATATCGCAGCGATCCTGATGTTCGTGGCCTTCGTCGGCGCGACCTTGTGCATCACCTACTGGGCGTCCAAGCGCAACAAGTCGGCGGCCGACTACTATGCGGCCGGCGGCAAGATCACCGGGTTCCAGAACGGTCTGGCGATTGCCGGTGACTACATGTCGGCAGCCTCCTTCCTGGGAATTTCCGCGCTGGTGTTCACCTCCGGCTACGATGGCCTGATCTACTCCATCGGCTTCCTGGTGGGCTGGCCGATCATTCTGTTCCTGATCGCCGAGCGCCTGCGTAACCTGGGCAAATACACCTTTGCCGACGTGGCGTCCTATCGCCTGGGGCAAACCCAGATCCGCAGCCTGTCGGCCTGTGGCTCTTTGGTGGTGGTGGCGTTCTACCTGATCGCGCAGATGGTAGGCGCGGGCAAGCTGATCCAGCTGCTGTTCGGCCTGGATTATCACGTCGCGGTGATCCTGGTAGGCATCCTGATGTGCCTCTATGTGTTGTTCGGCGGCATGCTGGCGACCACCTGGGTGCAGATCATCAAGGCAGTGCTGTTGCTGTCCGGTGCCTCGTTCATGGCGCTGATGGTGATGAAACACGTCAACTTCGACTTCAACATGCTGTTTGCCGAGGCGATCAAGGTTCACCCTAAAGGTGAAGCGATCATGAGCCCGGGCGGCCTGGTGAAAGACCCGATTTCGGCGTTCTCCCTCGGCCTGGCACTGATGTTCGGTACCGCCGGCCTGCCGCACATCCTGATGCGCTTCTTCACTGTGAGTGACGCAAAGGAAGCGCGCAAGAGCGTGCTGTATGCCACTGGCTTCATCGGCTACTTCTATATCCTGACCTTCATCATCGGCTTCGGCGCGATCCTGCTGGTCAGCACCAACCCGGCGTTCAAGGATGCTGCAGGTGCCTTGCTCGGCGGTAACAACATGGCGGCGGTGCACCTGGCCAACGCGGTGGGCGGCAGTATCTTCCTGGGCTTCATCTCGGCCGTGGCGTTTGCCACCATCCTGGCAGTGGTTGCCGGTTTGACCCTGGCGGGTGCTTCGGCGGTGTCCCATGACCTGTACGCCAGCGTGATCAAGAAAGGCAAGGCCAACGAGAAGGATGAGATTCGCGTATCGAAGATCACCACCATCGCCCTGGCAGTGCTGGCGATTGGCTTGGGCATCCTGTTTGAAAGCCAGAACATCGCGTTCATGGTGGGCCTGGCGTTCTCCATTGCGGCCAGCTGTAACTTCCCGGTGCTGCTGCTTTCCATGTACTGGAAAAACCTCACCACCCGCGGTGCGATGATTGGTGGCTGGCTGGGCTTGATCAGTGCCGTTGGCCTGATGATCCTCGGCCCAACCATCTGGGTCTCGATCCTGCACCATGAGAAGGCGATCTTCCCTTACGAGTACCCGGCGCTGTTCTCGATGATCATTGCGTTCATCGGCATTTGGTTCTTCTCCATCACCGACAAGTCGGCGGCGGCAGAGAAGGAACGTGCGCTGTACTTCCCGCAGTTTGTGCGTTCGCAGACTGGCCTGGGGGCGAGTGGGGCGGTTAGCCACTAAACCTGTAACAGTTACAAAAAAAATGCCCCGGTCGTGAGATCGGGGCTTTTTTTTGCCTTTATTGGTAACAGATACGACAAAACTGTTTCTCAAATCCGGCACAAATAAAAACGGCCTCCCTATCACAAAGGAGGCCGTCTTCGGTGTAGCCAAGTAGCGATCAGCTTACTTGCGGTCTTCCAGCTTGGTGATGTCACGCGACTCGTAGCCGGTGTACAGCTGGCGCGGACGGCCAATCTTGTACGGGCTGGAGAGCATTTCTTTCCAGTGGGAGATCCAGCCCACGGTCCGCGCCAGGGCGAAGATCACGGTGAACATGCTGGTTGGAATGCCGATCGCCTTGAGGATGATCCCCGAGTAGAAGTCGACGTTCGGGTACAGCGAGCGCTCGATGAAGTACGGGTCGGTCAGGGCGATCTCTTCCAGGCGCATGGCCAGTTCGAGTTGCGGATCGTTCTTGATGCCCAGTTCCTTCAACACTTCGTCGCAGGTCTTCTTCATTACGGTGGCGCGCGGGTCGCGGTTCTTGTAGACCCGGTGACCGAAGCCCATCAACTTGAACGGATCGTTCTTGTCCTTGGCCTTGGCGATGAACTTGTCGATGTTCGAGACATCGCCGATTTCATCGAGCATGGTCAATACGGCTTCGTTCGCACCGCCGTGGGCAGGGCCCCACAGTGCGGCGATACCGGCGGCGATACAGGCGAACGGGTTGGCACCCGAGGAGCCCGCCAGGCGCACGGTAGAGGTCGAGGCGTTCTGTTCGTGGTCGGCGTGGAGGATGAAGATCTTGTCCATCGCGGCGGCCAGCACCGGGCTGATCGGTTTGATCTCGCACGGGGTGTTGAACATCATGTGCAGGAAGTTTTCCGCGTACGTCAGGTCGTTGCGCGGGTACATCATCGGTTGACCCATGGAGTACTTGTAAACCATTGCGGCCAGGGTCGGCATCTTGGCAACCAGGCGGATCGCGGAGATTTCGCGATGCTGCGGGTTATTGATGTCCAGGGAGTCGTGATAGAAGGCCGACAGGGCGCCGACTACGCCGCACATGACGGCCATCGGGTGGGCGTCGCGACGGAAGCCGTTGAAAAAGGTCTTCAACTGCTCGTGAACCATGGTGTGGTTCTTCACGGTGCTGACAAACTGGGCCTTTTGCTCAGCTGTTGGCAATTCGCCATTAAGCAGCAGGTAGCAGGTTTCCAGGTAGTCCGACTGTTCAGCAAGCTGTTCGATCGGGTAGCCGCGGTGCAGCAGGATACCGTTATCACCGTCGATATAGGTGATCTTCGACTCGCATGAGGCGGTCGACATGAAGCCTGGGTCGAATGTAAAACGGCCCGTGGCCGTCAGGCCCCGTACGTCGATAACATCGGGACCAACGGTGCCGGTTAAAATGGGCAGCTCGACGGGGGCTGCGCCCTCGATGATCAACTGCGCTTTTTTGTCAGCCATGTGGCCTCCTATTTATGCTTCAAATCATCAGACAGACCCCCCACGCAGGGCCCGCACCACTATAGTGAGATAAATTCAGATGTCAATTTGCCTAAAGTCTTGCTCCAGAAGGCTTTAACCGTACTTTTTCCTCGAAATTACCTGCCATTTACGCCTTTTATGCCGCCAGCGCAATGCGCTATTAGGGTGAGGAGTGCGCGTTGTCATTAGTTGCCTAACTGTCTATACTCGGCCTCCGACCGCCAGGGGCTTTTGGGCCCGTTTTGATGGGGGTCGCACTCCCTGGGTGGTGGTTACCTGACCAGTGCACTCCCCAACAACTTTGCCCTGATTGTTAGGGGCTCTTCAGTGTGAAAAAAAGCCGTGAATAGCCAACGACCTGTAAACCTAGACCTAAGGACCATCAAACTCCCCATCACCGGCGTAACGTCGTTCCTGCACCGTGTATCCGGCATCATCCTGTTTCTTGGCCTGGGCATCATGCTTTATGCATTGAGCAAATCCCTGGGTTCGGAAGAAGGGTACGCCGAGGTGAAGGCATGCTTGACCAGTCCGCTGGCCAAATTCGTCGCCTGGGGCCTCCTGTCCGCTCTGCTTTATCACCTTGTGGCCGGTATTCGCCACTTGATCATGGACATGGGTATCGGTGAGACGCTGGAAGGCGGCAAGCTGGGCTCGAAAATCGTCATCGCCATTTCCGTGGTGCTGATCGTTCTGGCGGGAGTTTGGATATGGTAACCAGCGTTACGAACCTGTCGCGTTCGGGCCTCTATGACTGGATGGCGCAACGTGTGTCTGCGGTTGTTCTCGCGGCTTATTTCATCTTCCTGATCGGGTACCTCGCGGCGAACCCTGGCATTGGCTACGCCCAATGGCACGGCCTGTTCGCTCACAACGGGATGCGCATCTTCAGTCTGCTGGCCCTTGTAGCCCTGGGCGCTCACGCCTGGGTTGGCATGTGGACCATCGCGACCGACTACCTGACGCCGATGGCGCTGGGCAAGTCCGCGACAGCAGTACGGTTTCTCTTCCAGGCAGTATGCGGCGTCGCGATGTTCGCTTACTTCGTCTGGGGTGTGCAGATTCTTTGGGGTATCTGATTCATGGCTAACACAGTTAATACGCTTTCATTCGACGCCATCATCATTGGCGGCGGCGGTGCCGGCATGCGCGCTGCGCTGCAGCTGGCCCAGGGCGGTCACAAGACTGCCGTGATCACCAAGGTGTTCCCGACCCGTTCCCACACCGTTTCGGCCCAGGGTGGCATCACCTGCGCCATCGCCTCCGCCGATCCAAACGATGACTGGCGCTGGCACATGTACGATACCGTCAAGGGTTCCGACTATATCGGTGACCAGGACGCTATCGAATACATGTGCTCCGTAGGCCCGGAAGCGGTCTTCGAGCTGGAACACATGGGTCTGCCGTTCTCCCGTACCGAACAGGGTCGCATCTACCAGCGTCCGTTCGGCGGCCAGTCGAAAGACTTCGGTAAGGGTGGCCAGGCCGCTCGTACCTGTGCCGCAGCCGACCGTACCGGTCACGCGCTGTTGCACACCCTGTACCAGGCCAACCTGAAGGCCGGCACCGTATTCCTCAACGAATACTACGGCGTCGACCTGGTGAAGAACGAAGACGGTGCCTTTGTAGGCATGATCGTTATCTGCATCGAAACCGGCGAAACCTCTTACGTGCGGGCTAATGCCACCGTATTGGCGACCGGCGGTGCAGGCCGTATCTACTCTTCGACTACCAACGCCCTGATCAACACCGGTGACGGTATCGGCATGGCCCTGCGTGCAGGCGTTCCGGTACAAGACATCGAAATGTGGCAGTTCCACCCGACCGGCATCGCCGGCGCCGGTGTACTGGTTACAGAAGGTTGCCGTGGTGAAGGTGGTTACCTGATCAACAAGAACGGCGAGCGCTTCATGGAGCGTTATGCTCCGAACGCCAAAGACCTTGCCGGTCGTGACGTTGTAGCCCGTTCCATGGTTAAAGAGATCATCGCCGGTAACGGCTGTGGTCCCGATGGCGACCACGTGATGCTGAAGCTCGATCACCTCGGTGAAGAAGTGCTGCACAGCCGTCTGCCAGGCATCATGGAGCTGTCCAAGACCTTTGCCCACGTTGACCCGGCTGTTGCGCCGATCCCGGTTGTTCCAACTTGCCACTATATGATGGGCGGCGTTGCCACCAACATTCATGGCCAGGCGATCACCCAGGACGCCGACGGCGTTGACCAGATCATCCCTGGTCTGTTCGCGGTAGGTGAAGTAGCTTGTGTATCGGTTCACGGTGCCAACCGTCTGGGCGGCAACTCGCTGCTTGACCTGGTGGTATTCGGTCGTGCCGCCGGCCTGTTCCTGGAACAGACCCTCAAGGAAGGCGTTGATTACGCGCGTCCACGCCAGTCCGACATCGACGCTGCCCTGGCACGTCTGGATGGCCTGAACTCGCGTACCGATGGCGAAGACGTTGCCTCCCTGCGCAAAGAGCTGCAAAGCTGCATGCAGAACTACTTCGGTGTGTTCCGTACCGGCGAATACATGCAGAAAGGTATCGCCCAGCTGGCTGACCTGCGTACGCGCATCGCCAACGTCAAGATCAACGACAAGAGCCAGGCGTTCAACACCGCTCGAATCGAAGCCCTTGAGCTGCAAAACCTGCTGGAAGTGGCTGAAGCGACTGCGATCGCCGCCGAGGTTCGTAAAGAATCCCGTGGTGCTCACGCTCGTGAAGACTATGAAGACCGCGACGACGAAAACTGGTTGTGCCACACCCTGTACTTCCCGGGTGACAAGCGCGTAACCAAGCGTGCCGTGAACTTCTCGCCGAAGACGGTTCCGACGTTTGAACCGAAGATTCGGACTTACTAAGGGTGGCTGCCATGTTGAAAGTCAGTGTTTATCGCTACAACCCTGATCAGGACGCTGCGCCGTTCATGCAGGAATTCCAGGTCGATACCGGTGGTAAGGACCTGATGGTGCTGGACGTGCTGGCCCTGGTTAAAGAGCAGGACGAAGGTTTCTCCTATCGTCGCTCTTGCCGTGAGGGTGTCTGCGGCTCCGACGGCATGAACATCAACGGCAAGAACGGCCTGGCGTGCATCACGCCGCTGTCTTCCGTGGTGAAAGGCAACAAGTTGGTTGTTCGTCCGCTGCCAGGTTTGCCGGTTATCCGTGACCTGGTCGTCGATATGAGCATCTTCTACAAGCAATACGAGAAGGTTAAGCCATTCCTGCAGAACGACACGCCGGCTCCGGCCATCGAGCGTCTGCAGACTCCGGAAGAGCGCGAGAAGCTGGACGGTCTGTACGAGTGCATCCTGTGCGCTTGCTGCTCGACTTCCTGCCCGTCCTTCTGGTGGAACCCCGACAAGTTCCTGGGCCCAGCTGCCCTGCTGCAAGCGTACCGCTTCCTGGCAGACAGCCGTGACACCAAGACTGCCGAGCGTCTGGCTTCGCTGGATGACCCGTTCAGCGTATTCCGCTGCCGCGGGATCATGAACTGCGTCAACGTATGTCCCAAAGGCTTGAACCCGACTAAGGCCATTGGTCACGTACGTAGCATGCTGCTGCAAAGCGGCGTGTAACCGACGTTGTAGTAAAAGCAGGACCGTTGTGCCCGTAGATGCTACGGCGCAGGCTTCAACCGGCGCCGTAGTTTTAACTTGAGCAGCGACTTACAAAGACGCGGCTCTTATTTTGAAGAAATGAGACAAGCAGGGGCATTCGGGTTGGTACCCGAACTATCAGCGTGATCCTAAGTGGCTTGTTTTGGTCGCTGCACTTGGCCTTTTGCAAGCAAACTCGGTGTTTTCGCCGGTGGTGTCCCCAAATCGAGGGTGACCAAGCATGCAAGAAAGCGTGATGCAGCGCATGTGGAACAGCGGCTATCTTTCAGGTGGTAACGCTGCCTATGTGGAAGAGCTTTATGAGCTCTACCTGCACGACCCTAACGCTGTGCCAGAAGAATGGCGCACCAAATTTCAGACGTTGTCTTCAGACGGCAACGCTGCCACCGATGTATCGCACGCAACAATTCGCGATCAGTTCGTGCTGCTGGCAAAGAACCAGCGCCGCGCCCAGCCGGTTTCTGCCGCAAGCGTGAGCAGTGAGCACGAGAAGAAGCAAGTTGAAGTACTGCGACTGATCCAGGCCTACCGTATGCGTGGCCACCAGGCAGCCCAGCTTGACCCGCTGGGGCTGTGGCAGCGTCCTGCACCTGCAGACCTGTCGATCAATCATTACGGCTTGACCAATGCCGATCTTGATACGACCTTCCGTGCCGGCGACCTGTTCATCGGCAAAGAGGAAGCGAGCCTACGCGAAATTCACGAAGCGTTGCAGCAGACATATTGCCGCACCATCGGTGCCGAATTTACGCACATCACTGATTCCGAGCAGCGCCACTGGTTCCAGCACCGCCTTGAAGGCGTGCGTGGTCGCCCGGTGCTGTCTGCGGACGTCAAGAGCCACTTGCTCGAGCGCGTCACTGCAGCGGAAGGCCTGGAAAAATACCTGGGCACCAAATACCCGGGCACCAAGCGTTTCGGCCTGGAAGGCGGCGAAAGCCTGATCCCGATGCTCGACGAGCTGATCCAGCGTTCCGGTTCCTACGGCACCAAGGAAATCGTGATCGGCATGGCCCACCGTGGCCGTTTGAACGTGCTGGTCAACACCTTCGGCAAGAACCCGCGCGAGCTGTTCGACGAGTTCGAAGGCAAGAAGAAGGTCGAGCTGGGTTCCGGTGACGTTAAATATCACCAGGGTTTCTCGTCCAACGTAATGACCACCGGCGGTGAAGTTCACCTGGCCATGGCGTTCAACCCATCCCACCTGGAGATCGTTTCTCCAGTGGTCGAGGGGTCGGTACGTGCGCGCCAGGATCGTCGTAACGATTCCACCGGTGAGAAGGTCCTGCCGATTTCCATCCACGGTGACGCGGCGTTCGCCGGTCAGGGCGTGGTCCTGGAAACGTTCCAGATGTCGCAGACTCGCGGCTTCAAGACCGGCGGTACCGTTCACATCGTCATCAACAACCAGGTGGGCTTCACCATCAGCAACCCGCTGGACGCACGCTCTACCGAGTACGCGACCGACGTTGCCAAGATGATCCAGGCGCCGATCCTCCATGTGAATGGTGATGATCCGGAAGCCGTGTTGTTCGTGACCCAGTTGGCCATCGATTACCGCATGCAGTTCAAGCGTGACGTGGTCATCGACCTGGTCTGCTACCGTCGTCGCGGTCACAACGAAGCGGATGAGCCTAGCGGCACCCAACCGTTGATGTACCAGCAAATCACCAAGCAGCGCACCACCCGTGAGCTGTATGCCGATAGCCTGATCAAGGCCGGCGTGGTGGACGATGCACGTGTTCAGGCGAAGATCGATGAATACCGCAACGCGCTGGACAACGGCCTGCATGTCGTGAAAAGCCTGGTTAAAGAGCCGAACAAAGAGTTGTTCGTTGACTGGCGTCCGTACCTGGGCCACGCCTGGACTGCGCGTCACGACACCTCGTTCGATCTGAAGACCCTGCAGGAACTGTCGGCCAAGCTGCTGGAAATTCCAGATGGCTTCGTGGTACAGCGCCAGGTTGCGAAGATCTACGAAGACCGTCAGAAGATGCAAGCCGGCGGCCTGCCGATCAACTGGGGTTACGCTGAAACCATGGCGTACGCGACCCTGGCGTTCGAAGGTCACCCGATCCGCATGACTGGCCAGGACATCGGCCGCGGTACGTTCTCGCACCGTCACGCTGTGTTGCACAACCAGAAAGACGCGGGCACCTACATCCCGTTGCAGAACCTGTACGAAGGCCAGCCACGTTTCGACCTGTACGATTCGTTCCTGTCCGAAGAAGCCGTACTGGCGTTCGAATACGGTTACTCGACCACCACGCCTCAGGCGCTGGTGATCTGGGAAGCCCAGTTCGGCGACTTCGCCAACGGTGCCCAGGTGGTTATCGACCAGTTCATCACCAGCGGCGAGCACAAGTGGGGCCGTCTGTGCGGTCTGACCATGCTGCTGCCACACGGTTATGAAGGTCAGGGTCCGGAGCACTCCTCGGCCCGTCTGGAGCGTTACCTGCAATTGTGCGCCGAGCACAACATCCAGGTGTGCGTGCCGACTACCCCGGCCCAGATCTACCACTTGCTGCGTCGCCAGGTGATCCGCCCGCTGCGCAAGCCGCTGGTAGTGCTGACGCCGAAATCGCTGCTGCGTCATAAATTGGCCATCTCGACCCTGGAAGATCTGGCGGATGGTTCGTTCCAGACCGTTATTTCAGAAATCGATACCCTCGACGCGGCCAAGGTCACTCGCCTGATCCTGTGCAGCGGCAAGGTTTACTACGATTTGCTGGAAAAACGCCGTGCCGAAGGCCGCGAAGACATCGCCATCGTGCGGATCGAGCAGCTTTACCCGTTCCCGGAAGACGACCTGATGGAGGCCATCGCGCCTTACACCAACCTCACCAATGTGGTGTGGTGTCAGGAAGAACCGATGAACCAGGGCGCGTGGTACAGCAGCCAGCATCATCTGCGTCGCAGCATCGGCAATCACAAACAGGCACTGGGCCTGGAGTACGCCGGTCGTGATGCTTCTGCTGCACCTGCGTGTGGTTATGCGTCGATGCACGCCGAGCAGCAGGAAAAACTGCTGCAAGATGCTTTCACTGTTTAACGCCTTCGCGCTGACTGAAACCGAATTTTAAGGACCCACAGATAATGGCTATCGAAATCAAAGCCCCGTCATTCCCGGAATCGGTTGCCGATGGCACCGTTGCAACCTGGCACAAGAAACCAGGCGAGGCCGTCAAGCGTGACGACCTGATCGTCGACATCGAAACCGACAAGGTCGTGCTCGAAGTGTTGGCTGAAGCTGACGGCGTGCTGGGCGCAATCGTTGCCGAAGAAGGCGCTACCGTCCTGTCGAACCAGGTACTGGGCTCGATCGAAGAGGGCGGTGCTGCTGCCGCTGCTCCTGCTCCTGCCGCCGCTGCTGCACCGGCTGCTGCCGCAGCTCCAGCTGCTGCACCGGCTGCGGGTGGCGAAGATCCAATCGCTGCACCGGCTGCGCGTCAGCTGGCTGACGAAAACGGTATCAACCTGGCGTCCATCAAGGGCACCGGCAAAGATGGCCGTGTGACCAAGGAAGACGTGGTTGCCGCCGTTGAAGCCAAGAAAAACGCTCCAGCTGCTGCGCCTGCCAAGGCTGCCGCCCCGGCTGCCGCTGCTCCTGTGTTCGCCGCTGGCGACCGCACCGAGAAGCGCGTACCGATGACCCGCGTGCGTGCCACCGTGGCCAAGCGCCTGGTTGAAGCACAGTCGAACATGGCGATGCTGACCACGTTCAACGAAGTCGACATGACCGAAGTCATGGCCCTGCGTTCGAAGTACAAGGACCTGTTCGAGAAGTCCCACAACGGCGTACGCCTGGGCTTCATGTCGTTCTTCGTGAAAGCGGCCACCGAAGCGCTGAAACGCTTCCCGGCAGTCAACGCTTCCATCGACGGCGGCGACATCGTTTACCACGGTTATGCTGACGTCGGCGTTGCCGTCTCCAGCGACCGTGGCCTGGTGGTACCGGTTCTGCGTAACGCCGAGCTGATGAGCCTGGCTGAAATCGAAGGCGGCATCGCCAACTTCGGCAAGAAGGCCCGTGACGGCAAACTGACCATCGACGAGATGACCGGTGGTACCTTCACCATCACCAACGGTGGTACTTTCGGTTCGATGATGTCGACTCCGATCGTCAACCCGCCACAAGCTGCGATCCTGGGCATGCACAACATTCTGCAGCGTCCTATGGCGATCAACGGCCAAGTGGTTATCCGCCCGATGATGTACCTGGCGCTGTCGTACGATCACCGCCTGATCGATGGTAAAGAAGCCGTGACTTTCCTGGTGACCATCAAGAACCTGCTGGAAGACCCGGCTCGTCTGCTGCTGGATATCTGATAAAGCGGCGGTGCGCCGTACCACCCGGTCTGCCGCGAGGCAGGCCGGAGTGCGGCTCACGGCTTGAAGCTTTTAGCTAAAGAGGATTTTTTTTCATGTCGCAGAAATTTGACGTTGTAGTGATTGGCGCAGGCCCTGGCGGCTACGTTGCCGCCATCAAGGCCGCACAACTGGGCCTCTCGACTGCTTGCATCGAAAAATACACCGACAAGGAAGGCAAACTGGCGCTGGGCGGTACTTGCCTGAACGTTGGCTGCATTCCTTCCAAGGCGCTGCTGGACAGCTCCTGGAAATTCCACGAAGCGCAAGACGGTTTTGCCATCCACGGCATCAACCACGCTGGCGTGACCATGGACGTGCCAGCGATGGTCGGCCGCAAGGCCAACATCGTTAAAGGCCTGACTTCCGGCGTTGCTACCCTGTTCAAGGCCAACGGCGTTACTTCCCTGCAAGGCCACGGCAAACTGCTGGCCGGCAAGAAAGTTGAAATCACCAAGCCTGACGGTTCGACCGAAATCATCGAAGCCGAGAACGTGATCCTGGCTCCAGGTTCGCGTCCAATCGACATTCCACCGGCTCCGGTCGACCAGAACGTGATCGTTGATTCGACCGGCGCCCTGGAATTCCAAGCGGTTCCAAAACGTCTGGGCGTGATCGGCGCTGGCGTGATCGGCCTGGAACTGGGTTCGGTCTGGTCCCGCCTGGGTTCCGAAGTGACCGTGCTGGAAGCCCTGGACACGTTCCTGCTGGCTGCCGACACCGCAGTGTCCAAAGAAGCGCTGAAAACCCTGACCAAACAAGGTCTGGACATCAAGCTGGGCGCTCGTGTTACCGGTTCCAAGGTTAACGGCGAAGAAGTTGTCGTGACCTACACCGACAAGGATGGCGAACAGACCATCACTTTCGACAAGCTGATCGTAGCCGTTGGTCGCCGTCCGGTGACCACTGACCTGCTGGCTTCCGACAGCGGCGTGAACATCGACGAGCGTGGTTTCATCCACGTTGACGATCACTGCGCTACCACCGTGCCGGGCGTCTACGCCATTGGCGACGTGGTTCGCGGCATGATGCTGGCGCACAAGGCTTCCGAAGAAGGCATCATGGTTGTCGAGCGCATCAAGGGTCACAAGACCCAGATGAACTACGACCTGATCCCGTCGGTTATCTACACCCACCCGGAAATTGCATGGGTCGGCAAGAACGAACAGCAGTTGAAAGCTGAAGGCGTTGAAGTTAACGTCGGCACCTTCCCGTTTGCCGCTTCTGGCCGTGCCATGGCAGCCAACGACACCGGTGGTTTTGTCAAAGTCATCGCTGATGCCAAGACTGACCGCGTATTGGGCGTCCATGTGATCGGCCCAGGCGCAGCAGAACTGGTTCAGCAAGGCGCAATCGGTATGGAATTCGGCACCAGCGCCGAAGACATCGGCATGATGGTTTTCTCCCATCCGACCCTGTCCGAAGCGCTGCACGAAGCCGCGTTGGCAGTGAATGGCCATGCCATCCACATCGCCAACAAGAAGAAGCGCTAAGCGAGATAATAAGAAACCACGGCGGTTGCCCGTCGTGAGCCTTGTGCGCAAGACTCACCGCGGAATATCCGCTGGACGCAGTCTTGCGCAGTTTCACCACCCAGGGTTCAGGCCTTTGGTGGTTTGACTGTGCAAGCAGCAGTCACAGGTGGCGCGGCACTCAATAAAGAGCGCAGCGCCGAATGCGCAGTACCTAACGAAGACGGTAATAAGCATGAATCTTCACGAGTATCAGGGTAAGCAGCTGTTCGCTGAATACGGCCTGCCAGTATCCAAGGGTTACGCAGTAGACACCCCGGAAGCAGCAGCAGAAGCTTGCGACAAAATCGGCGGCACCGAGTGGGTTGTCAAAGCCCAGGTTCACGCTGGTGGTCGCGGTAAAGCGGGCGGCGTTAAGCTGGTTCGCAGCAAAGAAGACGCCAAAGCCTTCGCTCAGCAGTGGCTGGGCAAGCGTCTGGTGACTTACCAGACTGATGCCAATGGCCAGCCAGTCACCAAGATCCTGGTTGAATCGTGCACTGATATCGCTAAAGAGCTGTACCTGGGCGCTGTCGTTGACCGTTCGAGCCGTCGCATCGTGTTCATGGCCTCCACCGAAGGTGGCGTGGACATTGAGAAGATCGCTGAAGAAACCCCAGAAAAAATTCTGAAAGCCACTATCGATCCACTGGTTGGCGCTCAGCCATTCCAGGGTCGCGAGCTGGCATTCCAGTTGGGTCTGGAAGGCAAGCAAGTTGCCCAGTTCGCCAAGATCTTCGTAGGTCTGGCCAAACTGTTCCAGGATCACGATCTGGCCCTGCTGGAAGTGAACCCGCTGGTGATTAAGGCTGACGGCGATCTGCATTGCCTCGATGCCAAGATCAACATCGACGCCAACGCCATGTACCGTCAGCCTAAGCTGAAGACTTTCCACGATCCGTCGCAAGACGATCCGCGCGAAGCGCACGCTGCCAAGTTCGAACTGAACTACGTAGCCCTGGAAGGTAACATCGGTTGCATGGTCAACGGTGCTGGCCTGGCCATGGGTACCATGGACATCGTCAACCTGCATGGCGGCAAACCAGCCAACTTCCTCGACGTAGGCGGCGGTGCCACCAAAGAACGCGTTACCGAAGCGTTCAAGATCATCCTGTCCGACTCCAACGTCGCTGCAGTACTGGTCAACATCTTCGGCGGCATCGTTCGTTGCGACATGATTGCCGAAGGCATCATCGGTGCAGTGAAAGAAGTCGGCGTTAAAATCCCGGTTGTTGTGCGCCTTGAAGGTAACAACGCTGAACTGGGCGCTAAAGTACTGGCAGAAAGCGGTTTGAACATCATCGCTGCTACCAGCCTGACCGACGCTGCTCAACAAGTTGTCAAAGCTGCGGAGGGCAAATAATGAGCGTCCTGATCAATAAAGACACCAAGGTTATCTGCCAGGGTATTACCGGTTCCCAAGGTAGTTTCCACACCCAGCAAGCCATCGAATACGGCACCAAGATGGTGGGTGGCGTTACTCCTGGTAAAGGCGGCACCGAGCACCTGGGCCTGCCAGTGTTCAACACCGTGAAAGATGCTGTAGCTGCCACTGGCGCCACCGCCAGCGTGATCTACGTTCCAGCTCCTTTCTGCAAGGACTCCATCCTGGAAGCAGCATTCGGCGGCATCAAGCTGATCGTTTGCATCACCGAAGGCATTCCTACCCTGGACATGCTGGACGCTAAAGTTAAGTGCGACGAGCTGGGCGTAGTCCTGATCGGCCCTAACTGCCCAGGCGTGATCACTCCAGGCGAATGCAAGATCGGCATCATGCCAGGTCACATTCACTTGCCAGGTAAAGTCGGTATCGTTTCCCGTTCCGGCACCCTGACCTACGAAGCTGTCAAGCAGACTACTGACGCCGGTTTCGGTCAGTCGACTTGCGTCGGCATCGGCGGTGACCCGATCCCAGGCTCGAACTTCATCGACATCCTGAAGCTGTTCCAGGAAGACCCGAAGACCGAAGCGATCGTAATGATCGGTGAGATCGGCGGTTCGGCTGAAGAAGAAGCGGCTGCCTACATCAAGGCACACGTGACCAAGCCGGTTGTTTCCTACATCGCTGGTGTGACTGCCCCTGCTGGCAAGCGCATGGGCCATGCTGGCGCAATCATCTCTGGCGGCAAGGGTACTGCAGACGAGAAGTTTGCTGCCCTGGAAGACGCAGGCGTTAAAACCGTGCGTTCGCTGGCAGACATCGGCAAGGCTTTGTCCGAGCTGACCGGTTGGGCTGTCAAGTAAGCCTCGCGCTTAACTGACGCTTCACCCCACAAAGGCCACCTTCGGGTGGCCTTTGTGCATTCTGAAGGTTGGTGGAGATCAACATGTGGGAGCGGGCTTGCTCGCGAAAGCGGTGTGTCAGTCAGCTCATGAGTGGCTGATACACCGCTTTCGCGAGCAAGCCCGCTCCCACATTCGATCGCATTTCAAAATTTAGATATAAAAACGCGACATAAAAATGTCGCTTATCGGACAGTTCGCCCCGCAACAGTGCGTTTGACCCGCAAATTCGTTAGGCTAGCCGCCTCTTTATGCGTGTGCCTCCCAAAAGGAAGCCTCGCGCCAGACCGGTCGGTCCCCATCCGGACCGGCAGTATTTCCCTCATCCATAGGGAAGCCCTCTCTAAATTCCGATTCAGTAGTGTGGTATTTCCTCAAATGAAAGTGTTGAAAAGCCAGGACATCCTGGCGTTGGGCTTTATGACTTTTGCCCTGTTCGTGGGCGCCGGCAACATCATCTTCCCGCCAATCGTCGGTTTGCAGTCCGGGCCTCATGTCTGGATGGCAGCGCTGGGCTTCCTGATCACCGCGGTCGGTTTGCCGGTGATCACCGTTGTCGCCCTGGCCAAGGTCGGTGGTGGCATGGACGCGTTGAGCAGTCCGATCGGCAAGATCGCCGGTGGCTTGCTGGCAGCGGCGGCCTACCTGGCTGTCGGCCCGTTGTTCGCCACCCCGCGAACCGCCACCGTTTCCTTTGAAGTGGGCCTGGCGCCGCTGACCGGTGAAAGCCCGCTGGCGCTGTTCCTCTACAGCTCGGTGTACTTCCTGTTGGTGTTCTTCATCTCCCTGTACCCGGGCCGCCTGCTGGATACCGTCGGTCGTTTCCTGGCACCGTTGAAGATCATCGCCCTGGCCGTCTTGGGCATTGCTGCCTTTGCCTTGCCGGCCGGCGATGTGGGTGTTGCCACCCCTGAGTACGTGGCGGCACCGTTCTCCCAGGGCTTTATCAATGGTTACCTGACCATGGATACCCTCGGCGCGCTGGTATTCGGCATTGTGATCGTCAACGCGATCCGCTCCCGTGGCGTCGAGTCGCCGAAGCTGATCACCCGCTACGCGATCATCGCCGGGCTGATTGCCGGTGTGGGCCTGGCGCTGGTGTACATCAGCCTGTTCCGCCTCGGTTCAGGCAGCCACGAAGTGGCGGCCGGTGCCGCCAACGGCGCCGCCGTGCTGCACGCCTACGTCCAGCACACCTTCGGCTCCCTGGGCAGCGGTTTCCTCGCCGTGCTGATTTCCCTGGCGTGCCTGGTAACCGCGGTGGGCCTGACCTGCGCCTGCGCCGAGTACTTCAGCCGCGTACTGCCGCTGTCCTATAAGACCCTGGTGGTGATCCTGGCGGTATTCTCTCTGTTTGTGTCCAACCTGGGCCTGACCAAGCTGATCGCGTTCTCGATCCCGGTGCTGACCGCCATCTATCCGCCGTGCATCGTGCTGGTGGCCCTGAGCTTCTGTAAGGACTTCTGGCAGGAGCAGGGCCGGATCGTTGGCCCGGTGATGCTGGTGTCGTTCATCTTCGGTTGCATTGACGCGCTGAAGGGCGCGGGCCTGGCTGACTGGATGCCATCGCAACTGGCTCACCTGCCGCTGAGCGAGCAGGGCCTGGCGTGGCTGGTGCCTTCGGTGATGACGCTGGTGGTTGCGGTGGTGATTGACCGCCTGCTGGGCAAACGCAGTGAAGCGATGGCTTAAACGTTTAGCCACTAACTTGTGCCGAGGTTTAGTTCGAAGTTTCGAGCTGCCCGGCCGGGTTAAAAGCACCGGACAAAGTAAAGCCCGCTATTAAGCGGGCTTTCTTTTGCAACATGACTTTTCAAGTCACAGTGTTCAAGTCGTCAGACTCAAGAACCGGTTGCAGGTGTTGCTTCTTTCGCTGCAGCTTCGTTCGATTCAGCCTGAGCTTTGGCAGCATCGGCGTTTTCTTTCGCAGCGTCGTTCACTTTATCCTGTGCTTTCGCCATGTCTTTTTGAGCTTGCTCAGAGTGGGCTGCGGCGTCTTGGGCTTTGTCTTCGGATTTTTTGTCGCAGGCAGCGAGGCCGAGGGCAGCAGCCAGCATCATGGAAATAGCTAAAGTCTTGCGCATGGGGTGTTTCTCCTTATTGAAGATATCTACTGGCCTTTCGAGCCTATGCCCAACGCTTAGTTCCTTAAATCTCACAGATATATAAGGCTTTTCCCTAGGGAACTTTCAGCAAGGTTGTCTACTCCGCCGGCTCCACACTAATAAGAGTCTTTAACGAATGACCGAAAATCCTCTTTTATCCCGTGCCACGCGCTTTGTTTCAGCCTTGCGCCACTGCCAGGTGCTGGGCATCCAGGTGCACGCCGCCAGTGAGGACGGCATGACGCTGGTGTTGCCCTATGCTCCGCATATCGTCGGTGACCCGCAGACCGGCGTGATCCACGGCGGCGCCATCACATCCTTGATGGACACCGCCTGTGGCATGGCTACCTTGTGCGTACTGCCGGAGTTCGAGGTTTGCCCGACCCTGGACCTGCGCATCGACTACATGCACCCGGCCGAGCCCCATAAACCGGTATTCGGCTTTGCCCAGTGCTACCGGGTGACCACCGACGTGATCTTCACCCGCGGCTTCGCCTACCAGGACGATCCGCAGCAACCGATTGCCCACGTGGTGGGCACGTTCATGCGCATGGGCAAGCGCCTCAAGGGCAGCCAGGGCCTGGGCAATGCAATCAAGGGAGAACAGGCATGAAACATCAGTTCAAGACCCGTCTGCAGCAAGCCCACGAACGGGGCAACTATGAGGCGCTGCTCAACCTGATTCCCTACGCCAAGCTGATTGGCATCGAATGCACGCGGCTGGGGGATGAATTGCTGTTTCGCATGCCGGCCAACAAGGACAACATTGGTAACCCGATATTGCCGGCGATCCACGGCGGGGTGATCGCGGGCTTCATGGAGCTGTCCGCAGCCTTGCATTTGTTGGTATTCACCGGTGCGCCTGGCGTTCCCAAGATCATCGATTTCTCCCTGGATTACCTGCGCGCCGGCCAGTTTCGCGACACCTACGCCAAATGCCAGGTGTGGCGCCAGGGCCGACGGGTGGCCAATGTGGCGATTACCGCCTGGCAAAGCACCCCGGCCGAACCGATTGCCACCGCCCGCGCGCATTTCAAGATTGAGGAACCGGCCCGCCCTTGAAATCCTGGTCTTAGCCCCCAACTTTGATGACAACCCGCCGCCAACCCTCAAGGGCGCGGCCACTGCCATCCAATTGGAGTTTGATGACCATGAGTGTGGAAACTCAAAAGGAAACCCTGGGCTTCCAGACCGAGGTGAAGCAACTGCTGCACCTCATGATCCATTCGCTGTATTCCAACAAGGAAATTTTCCTTCGCGAATTGATCTCGAACGCCTCTGACGCTGTCGACAAATTACGTTTCGAAGCCCTGTCCAAGCCTGAGTTGCTGGAAGGTGGCGCGGAACTGAAAATCCGTGTGAGCTTCGACAAGGACGCGAAAACCGTCACCCTCGAAGACAACGGTATCGGCATGAGCCGTGACGATGCGATCACCCACCTGGGGACCATCGCCAAATCCGGTACCGCTGATTTCATGAAGAACCTGTCGGGCGACCAGAAGAAAGATTCGCACCTGATCGGCCAGTTCGGCGTGGGCTTCTACTCGGCCTTCATCGTTGCCGACAAGGTTGAAGTATTCAGCCGCCGTGCCGGCCTTGCGGCCAGCGAAGGCGTGCATTGGTCTTCCAAGGGCGAGGGCGAATTTGAAATCGCCACTGTCGACAAGGCTGATCGTGGTACCCGCATCGTCCTGCACCTGAAGTCCGGTGAAGACGAGTTCGCCGATGGCTGGCGTCTGCGCAATATCATCAAGAAGTACTCCGACCACATCGCGTTGCCGATCGAGTTGCCGAAAGAACAAGCGGCGGCCGAAGGCGAAGAAGCCCCAGCCCAGGAATGGGAAGTGGTCAACCGCGCCAGCGCCCTGTGGACCCGTCCTCGTACCGAAGTCAAGGACGAGGAATACCAGGAGTTCTACAAGCACATCGCCCACGATTACGAAAACCCGCTGAGCTGGAGCCACAACAAGGTCGAAGGCAAGCTGGAATACAGCTCGCTGCTCTACGTACCGGCCCGTGCTCCGTTCGACCTGTACCAGCGTGAAGCGCCGAAAGGCCTGAAGCTGTATGTGCAGCGCGTATTCGTGATGGACCAGGCGGAATCGTTCCTGCCGCTGTACCTGCGCTTTATCAAGGGCGTGGTTGACTCCAACGACCTGTCGCTGAACGTGTCGCGGGAAATCCTGCAGAAAGACCCGATCATCGACTCGATGAAGTCGGCGCTGACCAAGCGTGTCCTCGACATGCTGGAAAAGCTGGCGAAAAACGAGCCTGAGCAATACAAGGGCTTCTGGAAAAACTTCGGCCAGGTCATGAAAGAAGGCCCGGCAGAAGATTTCGCCAACAAGGAAAAAATCGCCGGCCTGCTGCGTTTCGCATCGACCAACGGTGACGACGGCGAGCAGAACGTTTCCCTGGCTGAATACCTGGCTCGCGCCAAGGAAGGTCAGGACAAGATCTACTACCTGACCGGTGAAACCTACGCTCAGGTCAAGAACAGCCCGCACCTGGAAGTCTTCCGCAAGAAAGGCATCGAAGTGCTGCTGCTGACCGACCGCATCGACGAGTGGCTGATGAGCTACCTCAGCGACTTCGACGGCAAGAGCTTTGTTGACGTCGCCCGCGGCGACCTGGACCTGGGCAACCTGGATTCCGAAGAAGACAAGAAAGCCGCTGAAGAAGTGGCCAAGTCCAAAGAGGGTCTGGTTGAGCGAATCAAGACCGCCTTGGGCGATGCCGTCAGCGAAGTGCGGGTTTCCCACCGTCTGACCGATTCCCCGGCGATCCTGGCCATCGGCGAGCAGGACCTGGGCATGCAGATGCGTCAGATCCTGGAAGCCAGCGGTCAGAAGGTTCCGGATTCCAAGCCGATCTTTGAATTCAACCCGGCGCACCCGCTGATCGAGAAACTCGACGGCGAGCAGAGCGAAGAGCGGTTTGGCGACCTGTCGCACATCCTCTTCGACCAGGCAGCCCTGGCTGCCGGCGACAGCCTGAAAGACCCGGCCGCTTATGTGCGCCGACTGAACAAGCTGTTGGTTGAACTGTCGGTTTAACACCGTTGTAGAAAAACCCGCTTCGGCGGGTTTTTTCGTTCTGGAGCCTTTCACCTGGAGTAAATGATGAGCCAAATCACCGTGCGTTCCGTGGTCTATCAGATTGATGGCCAGTCTTATGAAAGCCGCCTGGCATTTGATGCCAGTCATAAGGGCCCGCTGCCAGGGTTGTTGATGGCGCCGAACTGGATGGGTGTCAGTGCCGGCGCTGAAGAGATCGCCAAGAGCGTGGCCAGCAAGGGCTACGTGGTGCTGCTTGCCGACCTGTACGGGCAAACCGTCCGCCCTTCGAACGGCGATGAAGCGGGTGCGGCGATGATGCCGTTGAAGAATGACCGGCCGCTGTTGAACAAGCGCATGCAGGTCGCGCTTGATCACCTGAAAACCCAGACTGAAGCGGCGGTGGATACCTCGAAGCTGGCGACCTTTGGTTTCTGCTTCGGTGGTTGCTGCTCCCTGGAGCTGGCACGTACCGGTGCACCGTTGAAAGCTGCCGTTTCGTTCCACGGCAGCCTCGACACGCCGAACCCGGCCGATGCAAAAAACATCAAGGGTTCCGTGCTGGTGTTGCACGGTGCTTCCGACCCGTTGGTGCCGAAGGAGCAACTGCCGGCGTTTGAAGACGAAATGAACGCCGCCGGTGTGGATTGGCAATTGCTGAGCTACGGCGGTGCGGTGCACTCGTTTACCGACCCGCACGCGAATGTGCCGGGCAAGATGATGTATGACGCGAAGACCGCTGCGCGGGCCTTCCAGTCGATGCATAACTTGCTGGATGAAGTGTTCAAGGGCTGATAGTTCGGTTGCCTGAGCTGGCCCCTTCGCGAGCAAGCCCGCTCCCACATTTCGACCGCGTAAATCCTGAAGGAACGCGGTCGAAATGTGGGAGCGGGCTTGCTCGCGAAGGGGCCAGCTCAGGCAACCGAACTATCAGCCCTTGAACACTTCATCCAGCAAGTTATGCATCG
>NZ_JACAPY010000050.1:0-49447 GCF_013385455.1 Pseudomonas sp. G1002 | reverse complement strand
AATGCCGGAGTGAGGGAACACCGAGCCCTAGCGAGGTGCCGACAGGCGGGGCAGAGCCCTTTGCTTACTTTGGGGCTTTTCCAAAGTGAGCCGCTGTAAGAGCGGAACCATAAGCCGCCGTTACCGCAGCAACGGATATGTACACAAACCTCATGATGAAAACCGCAACGGCAACGCCGGCTTCAGCAACGCCGCCGGATCCCGATAACGCGCCCCAAAGTGGTCCCCCGGCAACCGCGCCCGCCCAGCCCCAAACAACCGCTCCCGCAACGTCTCCCCCTCGTTGTACCGCTCACGAAACCGCCCCCGACGACGCAACTCCGGCACCACCAATTCAATAAAGTCCCGCGCCGTCTCAAACGACAAATACTGCCTCAGGTTAATCCCGTCGATCCCATCCTCATCCAGCCATTTCTCAATCGCGTCCGCCACCACCGTCGGCGTACCCGCGACAAAAAACCGCTCGCGATTAAACCCACCCAGCTGCGCCAGTACCGCCCCAACAGTGGAGTCCGCCTTGTACCGACTCAAACTCTCCCACCCCTTGACCTGCCGACTCACCAGATCACTGATCAACGTATCCCGCGGATACGCCGTCAAATCAATCGCCGACTGCCCGTGAGCCAGCGACGCCTCGACACTCACCAACTTGCGATAACTGTCGAGCTTGGCACTCACCTCCTCATCGGTCCGCCCAACGATCACCCCCGCCATCACAATAAACTTCAACCCCGCCGGATCGCGATCATGCTCAACTGCCTTCTGCCGCATCGCCTGGATATTCGCCCGCACCGCCGGCGCATCATTACCACCGGTAAACACCACTTCGGCATGCCGCCCGGCAAACTCGATCCCGGCCGGTGACCCCGTAGCCTGAAACAACACCGGCGTACGCTGCCGCGAAGGCTGGCACAAGTGTGGGCCGGCAACCTTGAAGTGCTCCCCCACGTGGTTGATATAGCGCACCTTGTCCGGATCGGTGTAGATCCGACGCTCACGGTCGACAATCACCGCGTCATCGTCCCAGGAGCCTTCCCAAAGCTTGTACAGCACGTCGAGGTATTCATCGGCGATCTCGTAGCGGTGGTCGTGAACCACCTCAGTGTCGTGCCCGAAGTTGCGCGCCGCATTCGGCAAATACGAGGTGACGATGTTCCAGCCCACCCGCCCCTTGGTCAGGTGATCGAGGGTACTCATGCGCCGCGCAAACGCGAACGGCGGTTCGTAGGTGGTGGAAAAGGTCGCGCCGAAACCCAGGTTCTTGGTCACCCCGGCCATCGCCGGAATCACCAGCAGCGGGTCGTTGCTGGGAATCTGCATGCCCTCACGCAGCGAGGTCTCGGGGCCGTCGCGAAAGCGGTCATAGGTGCCAATCACATCGGCCAGGAACACGCCGTCAAAGGTGCCGTATTCCAGCAGCTGCGCCAGCTCGGTCCAATAGTCCAGGTCATTGAAACGGTGCCGGTTGTTGTCCGGGTGCACCCACAAACCATGGACGATGTGGCTGACGCAGTTCATCTCAAACAAATTCACGTGCAGTTGCTTGGGCACCAGGAGCACTCCTTTCGTAGATACGTTTTCCAATACGTCAGATCGCTACATTCAGGTAGAACGGGATCGGCGTGTAGTCGGTTTCAAGGGTCGGGATCGCATCGATCAGCGCGCGGGTATAGGCATGGGCCGGACGGTCGAACACCGCGCGTACCGAGCCGGACTCCACCACTTCACCGGCCTTCATCACCAGCACACGCTCGCTGACGTGATTGATCACGCCGAGGTCATGGGAAATGAACAGGCAGGCCAGGCCGAGGCGGCGCTTGAGGTCGTCGAGCAGTTCGAGAATCTGTGCCTGTACCGACACGTCGAGCGCCGACACCGGTTCATCGCAGATCAGGATCTGCGGCTCGGACGCCAACGCTCGGGCAATCGCGATGCGCTGGCGCTGGCCACCGGAAAGTTCGATCGGCCGGCGCGACAAGACGCTGGCATCAAGGCGTACCAGTTCCAGCAGTTCCAGGGCACGGTCGCGCCGGGCATGACGCGGTACGCCAGCCACCACCAGCGCTTCGAACAGCACACGCTGCACGGTGTAGCGTGGGTCGAAGGAGCTGAGCGGGTCCTGGAACACCACTTGCACCGCACGCCGGGCTTCGCGTTTTTGCCTGGTGTCGAGGTCGGACCAGCGCTGGCCATTGATCCACACCTCGCCGGCATCGGCGGTTTCCAGGCCGAGTATCAGCCGGGTCAAGGTGGTCTTGCCGCAACCCGATTCGCCCACCACCCCCAGCGTCTCGCCGCGACGCAGCTGTAGCGACACCTGGTTCAGCACCGTGCGGGTTTTGCCGTCGGGGCCGACAAAGGTTTTGGACAGCTCGCGTGCTTCAAGCAGTATTTCGCCCTGGGGCGCCGGCTCGGGCTCCACCGCCGTGAGCAACCGGCGCGTAGGCTGGAAGTGCACGGCCTTGGCGGCCCGCAGCAGCAGTTGGGTATACGGATGACGCGGGTCTTGCAGGACCTGTTCGGTGCTGCCCTCCTCCACGATCACCCCGTGGCGCATCACGGCCACGCGATCGGCCAGGCGCGAGACCACTGACAGGTCGTGGCTGACCATCAGCAGTGCATTGTCTTCACCGCGCAGGCTCTCCAGCAGGGCGATGACCTGGGCCTGCACCGTGGCATCCAGTGCGGTGGTGGGTTCATCGGCAATGATCAGCCGCGGATTGCAGGCAATCGCCGAGGCGATCAGCGCCCGCTGGCGCAAGCCGCCGGAAAGTTGCCAGGGGTATTGGCTGGCGCGCAGTTCCGGTTCCGGCACACCGACATCCCGCAGCAGTTCCAGCACCCGCAGGCGGCGCGCTTCCAGGCCCAATGCGGTGTGCAGGTGCAACGGTTCTTCGATCTCGGCACCGACGCGGCGCAGCGGGTCCAGCGCGCCCAACGCGTCCTGCATCACAAAGCCGATGCTCGCGCCGCGCAGTTGCTGCCAGGCCCGCTCGTTGAGCTGGCGCAGGTCGACGCCCTGGAAGGCCAGCTTGGCAGCCTGGACATGGGCGTCCTTGCCGGTGAGGCCAGCCAGGGTGCGGGCGGTGACGCTTTTGCCGGACCCCGACTCCCCCACCAGCGCCAGGCATTCACCCCGGCTCAACTGCAGACTGACACCGTGCAACACTGGCTCGGCCTGGCCGAAACGTACTGTCAGGTCGCGGATATCGACCAACGGGCCGAGGGTATGAATGTTCATCGTCATAGAGGCTTTCCTTCGCTGCGGCGCAAGAGTTCGCGGCCGATGGCACTGATGGAAACAACGGTCAGGGTGATGATCAGGGCGGGCCAGGCCACCAGCCACGGCGCATTGGCCAGGAAGCTGCGCCCGATGGACATCATCCCGCCCCACTCCGGCGCAGGCGGCGGTGCGCCGAAGCCGAGAAAACTCAAGGCGGCACCGGCAGTGATCGCGCCGCCGATGCCGATGGTGGCGAGGATCAACACTGGCTTGAACGCATTCGGCAGGATGTGCCGCAGCACCACCGCCAGTTGCGATTGGCCGAGGGTGACGGCGGATTCGACGTAGCCGGCATTGCGTACGCTGAGGGTTTGCGCCCGTACCAGGCGCGCATAACGCGGCACACCGGCAATGCCTATCGCGAGAATCAGATTGGCCGTGCCCTGGCCGAAAAACGTGATGATCACCAGCGCCAGCAACAGGTCGGGAAAGGACAGCAGCACGTCGATCCCGCGCATCAAGGCGCCGTCCAGCCAGCGCGGCCCAAGGCCTGCGATCAAGCCGAGCAAGGTGCCCCAGGCCAGTCCCAGCGCAGTGGCGGCGAGGCCCATGAACAGCGACGAACGCACGCCATAAATCAATCGGCTGAGCACATCGCGCCCGTTCTCATCAGTGCCCAGCCAATGCACATTGCTCGGCGCCTGGAACGCCATGCGCGCCGACGCCTCCAACGGGTCATACGGGGCCAGCCATTGCGGAACAACGGCGGCCAGCAGCAAGAGCCCGACAAATACCCCGGCGAGCAACAGGCCCGGCCGCAGTTGGGTAAACCCGACAAGACGCAACGGGCGATTGCCGATCAACGTTTCAATGGTTTGCGTCATGCCAGGCTCCTGGTGCTAAGGCGCGGGGTTGGGGATGCGCTGGTGGATGGCCTGGATCTGCGCCTTGATCTCATCGCCAAGAGTCACGTCCAGCGCGCCGAGGTTGTCGCGCAATTGCGCCAGGCTGGTTTGCCCGGTCAGTGCGCTGGTGACGAAGGGTTTGTCGATGATGAAGGCCAGGGCCAGTTGGGCCGGGGTGAGGCCATGTTGCCGGGCAATCTCCACGTAGCCGGTGATGGCCTCCTGGGCCGAGGCACTGTCGTAGCGATTGAAAGTGCGGTACACCGCCGACAGCCGCGAGCCCTCGGGCCGCGCGCCGCCGAGGTACTTGCCGGTGAGTGCACCGAAGGCCAGCGGCGAGTACGCCAGCAGGCCGACGCCTTCGCGATGGGTGAACTCCGAGAGGCCGCCTTCGTACAGGCGGTTAAGCAAGCTGTAGGGGTTTTGCACACTGGCAATGCGCGGCAGGCCGAGGCGTTCGCTTTGCTTGAGAAACTCGGCGACGCCCCACGGGGTTTCATTGGAAACCCCGATGTGGCGCACCTTGCCGGCCTTGACCTGATCGGCCAGCACCGCCAGGGTTTCCTCGATGGCGACGCTCTGGGTGTCTGCCTGATACGGGTATTCGCGCTGGCCGAAGATGTTGGTGGTGCGGTCGGGCCAGTGCAGTTGGTACAGGTCGAGGTAGTCGGTGTTCAGGCGTTTGAGGCTGCCGTCGAGGGCTTGGACGATGTTGCGCCGGTCGTGGCGGCTGAGGCCGTCGCGGATGTGCTGCTGGCTACTGGGGTCACGGGCCGGGCCGGCGATTTTGCTGGCCAGGATCACCTCGTCACGTCGACCACTGGCCGCCAGCCAGCTGCCGATGTAGCGCTCGGTGGTGCGCCAGGTTTCAGCCTTGGTCGGCGTGGGGTACATCTCGGCGGTGTCGATGAAATTGATACCTTCGGCCAGTGCCAGGTCGATCTGTTGATGGGCATCGTTTTCGGTGTTCTGGTGGCCCCAGGTCATGGTGCCGAGGCCCAGCACGCTGACTTGGATGTCGCTGTTGCCCAGTTGGCGGTAACGCATGGGTGATCCTTTTTTCTTCAAGGGTTGATGGCTCATACCGCACTCGCTTCGTCGCGGGCGGCCTGCTGCTCGGCGTCGGCGGCTTGCAGGCTGCGCCAGGCGGCGTTCGGGGTGACGTCATTGAGGTAGTAGTTGCCCAGTGCCCGTTCGCGAAAGATCGCCGGGTTGTGGGAGGCCAGGGTTCGCGCGTTGCGCCAATGCCGGTCGAAGCGACGCGACTCGCTGGTGGCGGAGGCGCCGCCGACTTCGAACAGCAGCGTGGTGGCTTCCAGTACCTGTTCCAGCACGATCTGTTGCGCCTGAAAAGCGCGAATCTCGGCCTCGGTGTAATGCTGTTCGGTTGCGTGCCCGCCCTGCTCCGCTTCGTGCACGTCCTGCAGCACCTCGGCGACGGCCAGCACCTGGGTGCGTGCGGCATAGGCCAGGCTCGACAAGCGGCCGATCACGCGCTGCACCAGCGGGTCATCCTTGGGGCTCGATTGCCCCGGCACACCAAACGCGCGGGTGCGGCCCTTGACGAATTCGGTGGCGTCACGCAGCACGGCGTTGGCGATGCCGGCCAGGGTCGCCAGGTGGAACAGCTGGTAGAAAGCGCTCAGGTAGGACTCGGCGCGCAGTTCGTCTTTCTTGAAGCGCCGCACAATGTGCTGCTCCGGTACGTTCACCGCCTTGAAGCGGGTAGTGCCGCTGCCGGTGAGTCGCTGGCCAAAGCCGTCCCAGTCATCTTCGACGGTGACACCCGGCGCGTCGGTGCGTACCGCCAGGCTGACAAAATCTTCGCCATCCAGGGCCACGGCGGCGATCCAGTTGGCGTACAGCGTGCCGGTGCAGTAGTACTTCTCGCCGTCCAGCTGCCAGCCGGAGTCGACCGCGCTGAGGGTCACCGAGTTGCGGGTGGTGTCGGTGCGCTCGGCCATCGCGGCGCCCCACAACTCGCCGTCGACGACTTTGGCGAACCAGTAATCCTGGGAAGCGCTGTCGCGGCTGGAAAGCCGGCCTTCGACAAAACCAAAATGCGCGCGCACGATCTGCGGCAGGTTTGAATCGGCCTCTCCCAGTTCAATCAACAGGCGAAACAACTGCGGCAGGCTTGCACCCAGGCCGCCCAAGGCCTGCGGCACACGCAGTGCGCCAAAGCCGGCCTCGCGCAGCCAAGCCACCGCGTCATGGGCCAGCTCGCGTTGCTGCTCGCGGGCGACGGCGGTGTCGGCTATCCGGGCAAATACGTCAGCGAAACGCTGGTGCAAGTCGGCATAACTCACTTCAGCGGGGATCGAAGCACTCATGGTTTTTCCTTCTTCAAAGGCACTCACGCTTGGTTGGCCCGAGGGTCAATCCAGCGGTTGATCAAATCGACGGCCAGGTTCACCAGCACATAGACGGTGGCGGCCAGCAAGGTCACGCCCAGCACCACCGGCACGTCTTTGTTGCTGGTGGCATCGAGCATCAAGCGCCCGATGCCCTGGCGTGCAAACAGCAACTCCACCACCACCGCGCCGCCCAGCAGGCTGGCGAACACGAACCCGGCCAGGGTCACCAACGGCACCAGCGCATGGCGCAAGGCATGACGCAGGCGCACAGCGGTTTCGGACAAGCCACGGGCACGGGCCATGGCAATAAAGGGTTGTTCGAGGGTGTCTTCCAGGGACTGGCGCAACAGCTGGGTCAGCACTGCCGCCACCGGCAACGCCAGCGCGATCGAGGGCAGGATCAATGAGCGCCAGCCAACGGAACCGGAGGGCGGCAACCAGTGCCAATGAAACGAAAACACCAGCAACAACAGCATCCCGATCACAAACGAAGGTGCTGAAGACAGCACCAGCTCGCTGCCTGAAACGGCTGAACGCACCCAACGCGAACGGTTGGCGGTGAGGATCGCGCACACCAGGGCCAATACCACCGCCAGCAACGCCGCGCTCAGGGACAGTTGAACGGTTGCACCGATCTGCTCGGCAATCGCCTGCTGCACCGGGATGCGCAAGCGATAGGACTCGCCCAGGTCGCCATGGGCCAGGCGCACCAGGTAATTGCCGTATTGCACTATCAGGGGTTGGTCCAGGCCGTACTCGGCACGTACCCGGGCCAGCAGCTCCGGGGTGGGCATCGAATCCGGCCCGCCGAGGATTGCCAGCGCCGTGTCACCGCCACTGAAATTGACCGCGAGGAACGTCAGCGTCGCCGCGCCCCACAGCACGCCAATGCCCGCCAGCAGGCGCCAGGCGATGGATTTGAACAGGCTCATGGTTGCCCCCGGTCCAGCCAGATGCTGGTGAAGAACGGTACGTTGTGGGAGGTATCGAAAATCACGCCCTGGACTTGTCGACCATAGGCGGTGAGTACCTGGGCTTCCACCGAAGGCACCGACGGCACGGTTTCGGTCAGGCGCTTTTGTGCCTCGCCATAGAGCGCCTGCAACTCAACCGGATCGCGGGATTGGCGAGCGGCGCTGAGCACGCGATCCAGTTCGGCATCACGGAAGCGTCCAACGTTCTGGCCGATCCTTTTATCGGTGCTGATGGACTCGCTGTGATAAAGCACGAACATGCCGTCGGGTGTGTTGGTGTGCCAGTAACCGTCCGCCATCGCCTGGAACTTACCGGCATAGCGCCTCTCGATCACCCGGGTCAGCGGCAGCATCTCGACGGTCATCTCAAAGCCGACTTTTTTCAAGTCGGCCTGGATGGCCACCGAAACGCTGCCGGGAAAGGCCGGGCTGCTATAGGCCAACAAGGTCGCCTTCAGGCGCTGCCCGGCCTTGGTCCGATAGCCCTGGGCGTCGCGCCCTGTCCAACCGGCATCATCGAGCAAGGTATTGGCCGCCTTGACGTCGTAGGCCAGGGCCTCTTTGTTGGGTTGATAAAACCGGGTATTCGCCGCCAGGAAATCGGCTTTGGCGATGTATTCGCCGAAGCCGGAAATCCACGCCAATCCTTCGCGGTCGACGGCTTTGGCCACGGCGCGACGTACTCGCACGTCGTCGAATGGCGCCTGCTCGACGTTGAACACGATGCCACGGCTCGGGTTGCCCTTGCGAATCCGGCTGCGCATCACCAGGTCGGGGTTGGCGCGGATGGCGGCGGCATTCTGGGCCGGTGCATCAAGCGCGAAATCCGACTGGCCGGACTCTAGCGCCGTGAAGCGGATCATGGCTTCGGGGACGTAGCTCAGTTCGATACGGTCCAGGTAGGCCTCGCCCGCGTGGCGCGTCACCGGTGGCGCCCAGTTATAGCCGGGGCGCTTGATGAACACCGCGCCCTGGTCACGGGTGTAGCTCTGCAACGTAAACGGCCCGCTGCCGATGGGGTGCTCGGCGATGGTCTTCGGCGCCTCGCGAATCTGCCTGGGGGAGATCATGCTCAGCCAGGACTGCGCCAGCACATCCAGGAAAGGCGTATAGGGTTCGCGCAAATGGGCTTCGAAGGTGTAGTCGTCGATGACCTTGCCGCCCTGGTACGGCGCAATGTAGGCCGCTGCGAGTGGAGACTTGGTCGCCGGGTCGCGCATGTGTTCCAGGTTGGTTTGCAGCGCCTGGGCATTGAATTTCTCGCCATCGCTGAAGGTCACGTCGTCGCGCAGGTGAAAGGTGTAGGTCTTGCCGTCGTCGGAGATGTCCCAGGAGCGAGCCAGCCACGGGCTGATATTGCCCTGCTCGTCCTGGTACACCAGGCAATCGAAGAGAATCCGGCCCATCCACTGGATGTTGCCGTTAGACAGTGCGTGAACATCGAAACTGCCGGCGTCGGAGGCGGCTGAGACGCGCAAAGTTCCGCCACTGCGCCCCGGTGACGACTCATGAAAGTCCGTCGCCGAATAAGTCACTACACCGTTGGTGACCGTGCCATCAGCCGCAGACGTTTCAAGTTTCGGTGCCGCAGCCGGTGAGCAGGCATTGACTGCCAGGCACAGTGAAATAACCGCCGAAAGTTTCAGGATGGTTGTCAATGACACTTCCTTAGATGAACTCTATGAACACTGAAAGTTTGCAATTACGGGATGTAATGCAGTGAGCATGCCAGTCTTCAAGAAACGCCATATTGACCATGAAACCGGCGCAAAACCCTTGTAAAACGGGGCGAACACTGCCAAACACTTATATGGTTATACCCGTTATACACCCCGGGATTGTTGGTAGCCTTACACACTGCTTATCAACTGTTGCGTTCGCGACAGCTGCGGTAATCCCAACCCTTAAAGTTGACTGTTGAGAATCAAACACCGATTCAAAACAAAGTATCCCGCAGAACACTTAACCTGAAATAAGCACCCGTAATCCTGGGCCAATAGTCTTGGCATAGAAACTGCTCAGAGCGAAACAGGCATGACTATTCGAATAGAAAGCTGGGGCTCTTTTATCTATTCACAAGGAACACGCTTAATGGATCCAATCTTTCGGGGAGAGTTGCAAAAGTTGACACTTGCCGTGCGGCAAGCAACTTGGCTGGCGATGGTGGGGCTGGGCTCAGCCCTGGTTTTTTCCGCCAGTGTGCAGGCAGATGATGAGGTCACACCGACGACCGGAACACGGCTAAAGACGGTGACAGTAGAGGCACAAAAAATCACGCCCGTTGAGGCAGCCAAAAGTCAGCTGTCCGAAGTGCCAGGCGGCACCAGCGTGGTCGACAGCGAACAGGTGGCCAAGGGACGCACCGCCACCTTGCAGGACACCCTCGCCTATCAGCCGGGCGTGTTCGTGCAGTCCACCGGCGGCAACGACGCGGCCAAGATCTCCATCCGTGGCTCGGGCGCCAACACCTCGCCGGGGTATTTCCGTGAGGGCATCAAGTTCCTGTTCGACGGCCTGCCGATCACCGGCCCGGGCGGCACACCCTACGAATTCCTCAACGGCTCGGGGGTGAACTACACCGAGATCCTGCGGGGTGCCAACGCCTTCCAGTACGGCGCACTGAGCCTTGGCGGCGCCATCAACTTCGTCAACCAGACCGGTTACACCGCACCCGGGCTGCGGGTGCGAGCGGAAACCGGGAGCTACGGCTACAACAAGCAAAGCCTGAGTGTCGGCGGCGTCGAGGGTGCGTTCGATTACTACCTGAATGCCGACAACTACCGCAGCGACGGTTACCGCGACTACAGCCTGTCGAAGAGCCAGGGCGTGGTGGCCAACTTTGGCTACCGCTTCAGCCCGCAACTCGAAACCCGGGTGATGCTGCGTTACCGCGACGAGTTCCACAACGACCCGAGCGCCACCACCCTGGATGCGGTCAAGCACCATTCCGACCGTGCCAGTGCCACCGCCGAAAGCAGCGGCGCCGGCAGCCGTCGCCCCGGCAGCGTATGGCTGGGCAGCAAGACCACCTACACCTTTGAGGACGACGCCACCCTGTCGGTAGGTTTCGTCTACTACCAGTACGCCCACAACAACAGCCCGAACAGCCCGAGCAACCCCAGCTACTGGGACTGGCATGACCTGAGCGCGGTGATCAACTACGACCGCCGCGACACCCTGTTCGGCCACGAAAGCCGCTCCAGCCTGGCCTTCACCTCCACCGAGCACCTCAAGGGCCAGGTCGACTCCACCTTCGCCAACAAACAGACGCGCAAGTTCGTCGACTACAGCTCCTCGTTCGATCACGTGTTCTCCGTGGGCAACGACCTGGAACTGGTGGACGGCCTGTGGCTGACCAGTGGCGTCTCGGCGATCAACGTGCGCCGCCATGCCGACGTCAAGGAAGCCCTGGTGGCCAACACCACCACCTACCCGAGCGATGTGACCTACGACAACTGGAGCCTGGCACCGCGAGTGGGCGTGCGTTACGAGTTCAACCCACAACTGCAAGTGTTTGCCAACGTCAGCCGCTCCGTCGACCCACCGGCGTCCTGGGAATACTCCGGCTCCGGGCCGACCACGCCGTACGTACGGCCGCTGGTGGAACAGAAAGCCAATACCGTGGAAGTCGGGATCAAGGGTTCGTCGGGCATCTTCGACGGCAGCCTGGCGCTCTACCGCTCATGGGTGAAAGATGAATTGCTCAACGTGCAGATCATCCCGGCCACCTCCACGGCTGCTGCGGTCACCGGTGCATTCAACGCCACGCCGACGATCCACCAAGGCATCGAGGCCGGCTTGAATACACGCCTGTGGGAAAACACCTCGGGTGAAAAAATCACCCTGCGCCAGGTGTATACCTATAACGACTTCTACTACCGCCACGACCCGACCTTCGGCGACAACCAACTGCCGGGGATTCCGAAGCATATCTATCAGGGCGAAGTGCAGTATCAGCACCCGGCGGGCTTCTATACCGGGGTGAACGTGCAATCGGCTTCGCGTACGGCGGTGGACTATGCGAACAGCTTCTATGCGCCCTCCTACACGATCTTCGGGGCGAACGTGGGGTATGAAACGCCGAGCAAGGACTGGAAGGTGTCGCTGGATTTGAAGAACCTGACCAATCAGAAATACGTGACGGCGGTGCAGCCGTTGTATGACGCGAAGGGGCAGGATACGGCGTCGTTGTATCCGGGGGATGGGATTGGGGCTTATGTGGCGGTGGAAATGCGCTATTGAGGCCTCTGCGTCAACCGTCGACAGAACCCGTTAGGCGCTGTCGACGATTTAACTCAAATCTTGCCTAGAAGACGAATGACAAACACAGCCCCTTGCCCGACCGAATGATCTACCGCGTGCATCAACGCTTTCGCAGCATCTGAAGAGAAGCCAGCCGAAATGGTGACCGACGCCAGGATACCTAGAAAATAAATAACCCAATCTTTTCGGCTAAGACGGTTAGCTGCCTGTGCAGCCGTATCCAGTTGGTTTTTCAGTATCGCAAATTGTTGTGCGCTAACATCGGCATTGCTCTTTAACTCATCGAGTACCTGCTTAAACCCCTGCTGAATCCTGGCTATATCTTGGGGTGTAAACGAGGTTTGTTGACTCTCGATTTCGATGCTACCGAACAATTGAGCCTGAATCGACACGCCAGTAAGCAAAACATCTGCTTCGCTGTAACTGCTGCCCATGAGCCTTAGTTGTAAATAACCGTCGCTACCGGCGTCGACTAGAACAGATGTTCCAATAGTCAACGTCTCTTTCCGGTCCGGAAACTTAGCACCTCCGATCACAAAATCGGCACCGTCTGTTGTGCAGTTAATCGCGGTGATAACAACGTCGAAAGGGGTGAATTCTTCAGCTACTTTTTTTCGAAGTACCTTGCGGACAGGTTGAGATGGAGGGGTCATGAGCGTCCTTATGTATGGATTGCCTTAGGCGTTAGATGGTTACGGCGAAGCGCTGAGCATCAAGGGCAGGAACGGCCGAAAATCCGGCGCCCTTCTTGAAACTCATGTTATGGACAAAATTCCTCATAGCATCAGATGGATCGATGGTTTCGAGGTTAAGTCCGTCAACAGTTAACCTAGAGAACGCAACACTCAGAATTGGCTGTTCCTCCATATGACCTGTCGAGCTGTTGAGCACATTGTCAAGAGCGGTGACAATGACTAGGTCATCCGGCAGGATTGCCAACAACTCTCGACCTACTCGCAGCGCGCAGCTGCACACGTAGTCCTGATGGAGTTCGTTGAACCGACCAACTGGCATAGCTTTGGTCGACAACTTGCCGCTTTTGAGTAGAGATTTGATTTCGGCAGGAATCACGTCGGAGCCATGAATAGCGACTTTGGCTTCTAGGACACCACCTTCATGAACAATCATCTGAATAGCTGAGCCGAGGTGTGATATTTCTGCAAACGACTCGAAAGCTTCGATGGCATCTAGCTTGGCCTGACGATCACCATCAAGGATACGGATAGCAATGTCCCTCTCCTCTGCCCACTCGGTATGGGCAGTTTTCCATCCATCAAGCTGAGCCTGATATCGCCTTTCGTCTTCCGCCTTCGCGGCGCCAATCTTGCCTACCAGGGCTATACGCTGACGAGCCTCTAGCTTGAAGAGCCGAGCCCAGAAATTGGGGTGATATGTAGCGGCCGCATGCGTAGCTTCTTGCTCGAGAGTATTGCTTTTGAGTGGCTGTCCAGGTTCAGGGTTGGAGAGAAGTCGCTTCCATTTTACGGGCTCGGCACATTCCTTGTGCATCGAAAGGAGGATGTCTACGTGATTTTCGTAAACCTCACATTCATACGCTGCTTGCTCCAGCGCTTCCATCTTTGCGTACTCTTTCTGTCGCTTTTCAAGTTCGCGCTGACGGCGATGAGCGTTTCGTTCCGATCGCCGCGCAGACGCTTGCAGCGAACGTACAGTCCCTTTCCAACCCATCACGACTCTCCATAACGTTCATATGACGGCACATTAATATAACTCCTAGCGTTGCCTGAATCACCTGCGCATTTCGTAACCGAAACATCAGTTAGCCCATAAAAAACGCATTTGTACTCTACGCTTCTCAGAGCAAGGGCACGTTCAGTTTCCCAGAAGTAAGAGGACCTTCACGGCCCCCTTGTTTCTCGTTTACTCCGCCATTAGACGTACGGCCCTCTCAATCCGTTGACGTCCAGCATGAGCAAGCTTGCTTACACCAGCTTCCTTCGCGACCGCATATATTAGGGCCTCTCCTTCGTGCCCCCGCTGCGCCATCTCGTCAACCAAAGCACGTAGTTCTGGCAGGCAGATTTCAGATAGCCCTCTCGTGGTGTCTTCATCGCCGGGCTTACGAAAGACGACACTGGCATCCGACTCGATATGAGTCGGCCAGAAAAAGACTCCTGTCTGTTCCTCTTCATGTGAGCGGAATCGCGCCCGGGCAATTTGGTCAACGCGATCACGTATCCGTGAGCCGGTTCGTACCCAGCCATGAGCGCGGGCAATGCGCCTTGCAAGCGCCGTGTCCAGAACCGGTCCCTCTTCCGCCACGACATGAGCAATCATCTGCTCCAGCGTTTCCGTGTAGCTCGCCTCAAAGAACTGATCTGGATCGACCAACCTTACCGCCTGACGAGGGTCGGATTCTTTGTAAATCAAATATTCAAGGGGACGAGCAAAAGCCAGGACATCCTCATCTGGTTTGACAGATGCCGACTTGGCATACTTCAAATCAGGAAACGCACCTGAGGGGTCATTGGATTCGCCCACACTATCGACTGTGGCGACCACAGTAACCTGACTTACTACCTCAATGACCTCAGCCATAGCTGCGTCGATTTTCAGTCGCTCTGCCTCTTGAGCGGCGTCGATGACAGCCTGCTTGGCTCGGGACTCAGCAAGGAGTTCGTTCAGACGTTGATGTACCTTTTCGGCAGTTCCAATTGCATCAACCCACCAGTCCGTCGACCATATCCTAACAATCTCCCAGCCAAGTCCACGCAGTACAAACTCACGGAGTTTGTCACGATCACGAGCGGTCGCACTGCGGTGATAGGTAGCGCCGTCGCATTCAATCCCGGCAAGGTACCGTCCAGGTGCGTCAGGGTGGACAACCCCAAGGTCTATTCGAAAGGAGGAAACGCCAATTTGGGTAAATATCTGCCATCCCTTTTTAGCCAAGGCCGCTGCAACTGCCTCTTCGAATGGGCTGTCAAAACTACCCACGCTACCAAAGTCAGCTTCTGCGAGAGCCCGTGGACCACGCTCTGCAAACTCCAAGAAGTGCTTAAGATCTCGAACCCCGATCGCTTGCGTACGAGCTAGATCAATATGCTCTGGGCGCAAGGTCGAAAACACCACAAGCTCCTGGCGAGCACGGGTTATTGCCACGTTCAGTCGACGCTCACCACCAGGGCGGTTCATCGGACCGAAGTTCATGGACAGCACACCGGCAGCGTCTTTTCCGTAGGTGGTCGAGAAATAGATGATGTCTCGCTCATCGCCTTGAACGCTCTCAAGGTTCTTGACGAACACAGGCTCCAGCTCGGACTCAGCGAAATACGAATCGAGTGATGGGTCTTTCCGGCAAGCCTCATCCAGCATGTCCATGATGAGCTTCTGTTGCTCGCCGTTAAAGGTTACGACCCCCACGGTCCGACCGCTTTCGCGGAAGGCCGGAGACTGTAGGCGGGCAACCAAATCAGCAACTAAATATCTTGCTTCAATTAAGTTTGTTCGCGCCCCACCCTTGTCATATACACCCGGGACTGAGCATAACCGTACTGCTTTGTCGGCCGTAAACGGTGATGGGAAGGTCACCAGCTTCGACTGGTAGTATCGCTGGTTCGAGAAAGCGATCAGACTCTCGTGGCGGCTACGGTAGTGCCAGTTCAGATTACGCATTGGCAGATTGGCACTGATGCACTCGTCCAGAATACTCTCGAGATCAGCCTCTACATCCTCATCTTCAGCGGTCGACTCAGCTCGGTTAAAGAACGAAGTTGGGGGGAGCTGTTTGGGGTCGCCCACCATCACCACTTGCTTCCCTCGGGCCATTGCGCCGATGGCATCCCAGACAGGTATTTGAGATGCCTCATCGAAGATAACGAGATCGAATGGCGTTGAGGCAGGAGGCAGATACTGAGCAATGGATAGAGGGCTCATGAGCAAACATGGAGTCAGCTTGGTTAGCGCTTCTGGCGCACGACTCATCAGCTCCCGCAATGGAATGTGCTTGGTCTTCTTGCCCATCTCATGTCGCAGGACTCCCCACTCTGAAGAGCGACTTACACTGTCTTGGCTTGGTAGGTCGGAACATAGCCGAGCCCGGAGCCAGTCCTTGGTCAACTCGGTGAACTTGTCGTCCAAAGCGCGGAAATCGCGAATGCGTTGCTCATGCTCCACGCTGACGAACGTCCGGATCACCTCTTCGTTGTCGACCGTCGTATTCAGCCACCAGCGGGCATAATTTACTTCCAATACACGCCGGACTTTTCCAGAGCTGATAGCTCCTGCTTCCATCGCTTGAACAATCGGCGCCAGGCCGACAGCGTAGGCTTCATCGCGAACCTTCCGCCAAGCGCACCATGCCTTAAGGCGCGATTCAGACGAGACGACAGTTTCGCAGTTTGTCTTGATATCACTTAGCGCCAGGTGAGCAGTTTCGATGACGCCCATTTCGGTGAAATGACCGACAGCCGTCAGGTGCGCCGCTCGCGCCTGTAGCAACTCAAGCTTTTCTCGAAGAGCAACACCGGCATTGGCTATAGCAGCCTCCGGTTCAAGTAGTGCGTTACCATCCCCCAACAGAGTTTGAAGCGGTGTTTTGTAGGCCGCGATCTGCTCAGGATTGAGTGCCAGCTTCGCCACCGCGGTAGCCATCTCCCCCTGAAACGCTGCCGCACTACGCACGACATCAACTTTCGTTTTCAAGTCATTCCAGACAGGAACGATTTCTCGCAGATCGGCCAGATCCACCAACTCTCGCTCAACTGCTGCTCTGTTCTTGAGCAACTCAAAATCAGCTTTTAACGACGAGCCACAACGCCCCTCCTCTACATGAGGATGATCGTCGACAAGCCGACCACGTTCTTCAATGTCACGTCGTTCAGCCTGGAAACGTAGCGCTGCAGTCAGCACGTCAATATCAGTGGTCAAACCGCTCCAGAGAGAGCTAGTTGCTAAACTGAGATCCACCAGCTCATCTAACCCAGCATCGAGACGAGTCAGCGCACGCAGCCGGCGGAGCTCCTCCTTCAGCTCATCACCTACCTGGCCCTGCTCAACCAACTGCAAGCCGTCATCAATCCAGGCAGAATTACTTTTCTGAAGCCGCATAGCCTCTTGCAGCTTGATCGCTGTCGCGAGATGCGTTGCTTCGGATTTGGCACCTTGCCAAACAGCAACACACTCATGACCTGGCTCCAGCTCATCGATTGCTCGACGCACCGACCGAATCTCTACCCAAGTAGCGAGATCCTTGCCATTGTCGATTTCACCTGTTGATGTCTGCGTCGGCGCCAATAGCCCAGCGATGCGGCGTTTTCCGAACCAGGACTTAGGCCAGAAAGACTCCTCCGCTTCTTTCCATTCGCGCAGTAGGAGTTCGGTATCAAGTACTTCAATCGCATCCCCGTAGGACGCCGTTAGCTGGTGCTTGAGGTCGTCTATCTGACGCAGCAATGTGACAGCTTGCCCGAGAACGTCAGTGACATTTTCTGGCCAGGCCGGGCCTAGATCAACGAATGTAGCGCGGCGTTGCTGCAGCAGATCAATGCCTTGTTTAGCTTCAGCAGTAATACGAGAGGACCAGAAGGATGAGAGTCTGGAGTTAATGTTCCGGTGTTCGTCGACCCAAGTGCAGCCGTCACTCAGGCGTTTAGAAATCGAGCGAGCATCGGGGCGCAGTGCGAACCGCCAATCATGCCCAGCGGCAGCGGGAAGTACTCGAGAAAGAATCGACAGCCCCTCAAGCGCTGTTGGGGTGTACTCCGTAACAGGAAGCCCTGACAGCTCAATGAAGCGATCGGCAGCTCGCTGGACTTCAAGCACTGCAGGAAGCACGTCACGAGCCGCCTGCACGAATTGTTGCTGCCAATGAGGCGACCATTCTGCTTGGCCTACCCCGGACAAAGCGTTGCCTGCCAGCTGACTGTAACCCACAGCCTGCGCGTTCACTTCAAGGCGGTCGCCCAGCTCTCGAAGCGCAAGCATGGCCTTCTGATCATGAGTGTCCGGGGATGACCAAGAAAGCGCAGCAACTGCCTCATCAACACCCGATGTCACAGTCCCGATAGCATCGTAGATCGTATAGCCATTGCGGTGCCGACGATGCAGACGCTCGACATAAATATTGAGGCTGTCACGCAGGGAAGCCAGCCGCTGCGCTTCCACCTCCCAAGCGGAAGCATCTACCTCCCCTTTCGCTTCCCAAGCCGACTGCAACTGAGCAAGGACATCCGTTTTTCGAGCCTTACTGGAGTGAAGTTCAAGGCAAAACTCACCCAGACCGATTTCACGCAAGCGGCGGTACACGACATCCAGGGCAGCAATTTTCTCAGATACGAACAGTACCCGGCGCCCTTGAGCGATGGACTGGGCGATCATGTTGGAAATCGTTTGGCTTTTACCCGTGCCCGGTGGACCTATGAGAACGAAATCTTTTCCCTTCGCTGCTGCCATCACAGCAGCAAGCTGAGATGAATCAGATGGCAATGGGCAGAACACATCAGTCGGACCATAATCACGGTCCAGTGACTCCGCCTCCGGAAACGGGGTATCGGAGATGAACGAATCACGTGGCGTATCCAGAAGATGTTGGACTACAGGGCTCTGTCGAAGGTGCTCTGCATTCTCGGCAAGATCCTTCCACATAAGATACTTGGCAAACGAGAACATCGAGAGCACAACGTCCTCGTTCAGCTCCCAGCCAGGGATATCCTTGATAGCATGGCCAACTTTGTTCCAAATGGCTGCGATATCCAGACCGGAGTCGTCCCGAGGCAGCTCCTGCTCCAGTGAACCCAAGCCCAGTTCAAAGTCTTGACGCAGCATCTCGATCAGAGTCGGGTTAAACCGAGGCTCATCATCGTGCAGCACCATGGTGAATCCGGAACGTGCACTCTTACGCTCCAAAGTGACAGGAACCAGGACTAGTGGCGCTTTGTACTTCTGCCCGGCCCTATCCTCACGCGTCCAACTAAGAAAACCGATGGCCAGGAAGAGAGTATTGGAGCCACCCTCCTGCAAAGCAGTACGAGCGCCTCGATATAACTCAGTTAACCGGACCTCCATTTCGGCGGACGTCAGCGCAACGAATACTTCCCTACGCTTGAGAGCATCTTCAGCATGACGGCGGCGAACATCTTCTCGCTCACGCTGCTCATAGAGTGCGCGCTCACGCGGATCTGCACCATCCATCAGGTCAGGCCTCGTAAGCAGCTTCAGAGACTGTCCACTTGCAAGAATGTCCTCGAGAGCACCGGGATCAGGAGATTCAAGCTTCAGCGCTCGCTTACCCATTTTGAAATTGAGCAAGTTATTTCGAAGCGACAGATCCAGGAGCTTTCGCTGCCACCGGCCGAGGCGATCTGCTGGGTCGAGCTTAGACAGATCCTCAGCCTGTACCTTAATATTGTCATCGGCGATGCCGATTCCTTCCTCCACCAGAAGCGGTGGCGCTTCATCAAACTCAGAAACAGCGACACGTGCGATCTGAGCCTCTGAGCTGGCGAGCGGTTTGATACGCTGCAGACGGGCGCGACGGATATCTAGCAGCATCTCGAAAACACTATCAGCGTCTTCGGCTACCTGCTTCGCGCCCATCTCTACCGCATAAGAGAATGGCGGTATGGAGGCGTGGGTTATAAGAGTAGTCTCAAACAGCACAAGCTCCTGAAGTTTCACCCTCTTACGTACTGCGGTGACATCATCCACGACAGCAGTCGTAAACTCTTCTGGCTTAAGCCAAAAACCAGCAAAAGCATGACCATGGGTGAACACGATTACAGGGTTAAGACCTATCTGCTCCAATGCCGCGCAGAAAAGCAGAGTAAGATCGAGACAAGTAGCTAACCCGGAGTCAGCAATCTGACTGGGGCTACGAATCTTCTGCCCAGATCGTTCAAAGCTAGCCGGCGGCAACGCATAGTCGAGCTTCATGCGCGCCACCGCCCCCCACACTGCAGACCCCAACTGCCAAGCTCTTTTGGGGCCTCCCTCATACCCATCAAGTGCAGATGACTTATCGCTAAGACGAAGCAGCTCGGCTGCCTGTTTGAGCAACCTTTCAACCGCCGCATCATTCGGCTGAACAAAAGCTGCCGTCATATCTGGTATATGGCGCAATCCGCCCCACTGATTTCTGGGCAGGAGGTCTACGACCTGTTCAAACAGAGCAACTTCCTTGCGACCGCCTTCCGACTCCTTGTCATCGGCTTCGAGGACAAACGTGAAGGTCGACATCTCTGATTCTGTCAGGCGACTCAGCAACGGGCCGTCCAAAGCAAGATCAAGCCCAGGTATGACCCGGAAGCTACCTGCAGCGATCTCGTCAATCCGCCAGACCTTGGACTTAAAAACCTCGGGTACCGAGCTAAGCGTAAGAGTCGCATTGACGAAACGATCACTCGTTTCGTTCGATATGCGAAGCTCGCGTATCACAGGAATGGCGTTCTGAAAATCCGCAAGGTTCAGCTTTGCCACCAGAGTGGCAAGGATTTTTACGTCTTTAGGCTGGATTTCTTCTTGGAGCGTGAGGGGCTGAACAATGTCGTCCATGCGCAACAATCCTTGTCGTGATGCTCGAGGGAGTGCCGGATTTGTCCGGCCAGGAGGCCCCTCTTGAGCTGATGGCGGGATGATATCTCTTCTAGGGAGAGCCGTAATGTGCCTTTGGTCGTCACTAACTTCTCATTCCGTCATCGGATCCCCATCTATTGATCTCTGATATCAGGCCGAGGCTGATGTTCGCAGAACAGATTCGATGGTAAATCCACATCCGAAAGCTATTCATAGCCGGCTGTTTTATGGGGAGGGGGTAAAAATGCAGGCAAATAAAAAGGCCGCGAGATAAATCTCGCGGCCTTTTTAAATTATATGGTCGGGACGGAGTGATTCGAACACTCGACCCCTAGCACCCCATGCTGGGAGCATTATCAACCTAAGATATTGTTTTATATTAAAAAAAGCATGTGCCAGTCATAGCAAAACATCCGCTTTTTTGTGATTATGCAAACGAAAACACGCGGCCTGCAGAGGAAGTTTTGCGCAAAAGCCATCACCGATTTCTGTCAACCAAATCTGCTCGAAAAACTTAAAACCATCAACCTCTTGACAAGTCAAGAAAAATATGAGATTATTATTTCGTGTTAGTGTTTTTAGCTAGTGAGGTGAGTTCAATTCTCATTTGCCCTACTATGATTGCCCCTTTGCTGCTTCTCGGTCTTTTGCGTTTCACCAGTGTTGTATTGCAAAAAAACTCTGAACCAGTCGTTAACACACCAAATAAGGGGGTACCTATGCCAAATAAAATCAAGTCTCGTGTTAGAAATTTTGCTGTAAGTTATGTTGCATGTTTTCTTGAGACAGCATGGGCAGCCATGGTAGCGGTCGCGGTGACCGGCACAGGCAGTGACCAGGGTAGCCTGGCACTAGCTAAAAACATTATTTCACGTCGCTATTTTTCAGCTTTCGATTCTTATCGAACAGTGCGCTCATAGCCATATCTCCTGCTAGGCTGGATACTTCTACGAAGGATATCCAATGCCTAATTCTGACCTACTCCCTTCCCTGCTTTACAAAATCAATGAAAATCAACTAGCACTCGAAGCCGCCATCATGGAGCTATCGAATTGGGTCGAGCAGCGTGGTTCCGCCGACGTGGCTGAAAACGTGCGCGGTGCGCTGCACACCATCGATGAGAACGAGGAGTTCATCAAGTTGACTCTGGCGGTCCTCATGTCGCCTGACTGATCGTCGGGTAACCGTGCAGTTCGTCGCCGGACGACTACCGCATTTACGCATCTCGATTACTGTATGCACATACAGCATTCGGATTCACAACCCATGAACATTGACGAAGACACCTGCGGGTGGCTTGGGATACCCACGCCTCTCGAAATGCACAAACAGCACGCCCGCTTACTGGAGAATGAGATCCAGGAACTTAACCTGCAGCTACGCAAGGCCAGGGCGGACATCTTCGGTCTGGTCGCGATGCTGGCTGAAGCGCAGGCAAAGAAAGACGAATTCTCCGGATATCTAAGGCAGCGCGGCGCCGAAGTAGCGGTCATGCGTAAGCAGATCGACACCCTCACAACATCGGAAAGAGTCAACGTGCGCGAAGTCGAGAGGCTGCGCGGGATGCTGAACGACCTGATGTCCCGCCCGAAAACCATCGTCTAAGCTCAGGTTTCAGATTGAGGGCTTGGCCATGTGCGGAAGACTTTCCCAGTACAGCGGCATTCACGACTTCGTTGCAGCGCTGAGCATGCCCAATGCACTGGCGAACTCCGTCGGTGAATTGCCGCTCGAGCGCTACAACGTCGCCCCAACAACCCAAGTCGCCCTACTCCACCTGCAGGGCGATCTGCTGCATGCCGACCTGGTGCGCTGGGGATGGCGACCGCACTGGGCCAAGGATCGCGCCGCGCCAATCAATGCCCGCGTCGAGAAGGTGGCCCACGGCCCGTTCTTCCGGGCGATCTGGCCGCACCGGGCAATCACACCCGTCGATAACTGGTTTGAGTGGGTGGATGAAGGTGGGCCGAAGAAACAGCCGTACCTGATCCGCCGGCGGGATGGCGCGCCAGTGCTGTGTGCTGCCATTGGCCAACTGCCCGATAGCGATGAAGGTCCGGGCGAGCATGACGGATTTGTGATCATCACCGCTGACAGCGCCGGCGGCATGGTGGATATCCATGACCGGCGCCCTGTGGTGCTGACTCCGGACCTGGCCCGGGAATGGTTGGACCCAGCCACGCCCAAGGAGCGAGCAGAACAGATGGTGCTGCAACAGGGTGAGACGGCCGAGGCCTTCGAGTGGTTCAAGGTCGACAGGACCGTTGGCAATGTACGGAACATCGGTTCAGAGTTGATCCAGCCAATTAGCATTGACTGATGACATAGGAGAAATTAAGCCGCCGAACCACTTATATAAAGATGGCAAAAGGTATCATAGTCAATGATGGTTACCCCACTATGGTTCATAGACGCCTTAGCGACATCCTCCACAGATGCATTCTCCCAACTCCCCACCACCAATATAAGATTAGGATTGTTAACTTTTACACCAAATTTAGCTTCTGCAAACTCAGCATTCTCCGGGATACTAAAGTAATCTCTATAATTAACAAGCTGCGCAATACCCTCATGCACATAATCCACAAACCTCTTACGAGAGGTCCGCCCCTTTGTTAAGCTCTTACATTTAAAAGCTACGGTTTTCAGATCACAGATATCATAGAAACCATCTTTCCGCTTTAACAACAAATCTGGATTGATTTCCTTTTCCTCCATCGGATAATTGCTCTTTATCCAAGGAAAACTTTTTTCGTATAAAAAAGACTCACACGAGAACGCGCGCAATACAATTTCAGGATGCAGCCTTATAAACTCTCCGATAGTTGTCTCATGCACTCCTGGCGACAGAGATAGACTCTGCAACTGACCCGCGACGGACAGACAACCATTCCTATCATCTACGTAAATAGATTTTATCTCGTCTCGATCTCCAAAATCACTATAGAAATGTTTTAATTCATACAGAGAAATGGAGCTTGAGACTACAAACATTGAAAGGATACTTTTTACCCTAAACAAATCCCCCTTCTTATTAATCAGCAAACATCGCTCCAAAGAACATGACCGGAAATTTTTTCCAAACTCTAAAAAGCTACCCTCCCCTTCAGGGGTTCGAATTGTACTAGGATACAAATCTATATTAGGAAAACGATTTTTTACACTTTCAATATCAACTGTTCTTGCCAAACAGATGCCCTGAAACCCATTACACTCCGAATCACAACAAAATAGCGCCGCATTGCTTGAGTCGTCAAATTGACTTAAAAGCTTGTAAACAGAAGGTTCTTTACTTTTCTTCAGAGTCAAGCCGACGTAATCGATTGATGCCCCCAATAGTTCAGCAACAAAAAATCCATCACAACTCGTCACCAGCAGTATGGAGGGATATAAAATATTCTTTCCACCAGTCTCAATTTCACGGTTCTTATCCGCACGAGCAAGCCTGGTAAAATAAGCCCGCCAGTAAGCCAAGGTGAGTTCAGTAAATTGCTCGATTTTCATACGTTCCTATTATTATTTTCCACCTGAAGTAATCTGTCTGACATACGACTGGCAGGCGGTCAAGGCGATTATTCCACGATCTCCCTCGTTGGTGATGCTGACAATTCTTTGAGCATGCGCTGGGTCAAGTTGGGCTCGACGGGCTGCATGAACCACGCCGACGGCGCCGGGGGTGGGAGGCACGTCGCAGCCACTGGCTGAATCCGTGGCGTCGAGAAGGACTGACAGCCGCACATCAGCAGTAGCAAGGCGGTCACGCAGCTGAGCCTGGTTGCGCTGGGCATCGGATAATTCCTTGGTGTGTTGTTGATCGGCAGCGGCCAGTTGCTGCTCGGTGGCCAGGCGCTTGTCCTGCTCGGCGCGGGCCTGGGCGGTTGCGGCATTACCGATCGCGTCCAGGTCCGTCCGGAACTGTCCCGCCTGCTTTGCCATCTTCCCGTCATAACGCCAGTCCTGTACCTGCCAGGCGGCGCCGAAGCTCACGGCCATAGCCAGCAGTACCACGGCCAACTTCTGCGCCAGAGTCACACCAGCACCTTCAGCGCTTTGTCGTACAGCGCCTGGCGGTCGGCAAGTCCGGTGGTGCCACCGTTGATGCGCTTGGTGATCTTCAGAAAATCGCTCTGGTCAGCCAAGGTATTCAGTCCACGGGAGGACCAAAACCACGCCGCCGACATCGCGGCGTGCTGCGGCTGCTCGAGCAGCTCAGGCTTATTGAGCAGGTCCAGGCTCAGCGCTTCGCCGCACGCGGCATAGTTGGCCCGGCCGGTGACTTGGATCAGGCCACGGCCACGGTATTTGAAGCCATCGCCATTCACCTTGTTGCCCAAATCGGAACGACCTTCGTACCCAGCTTGCTGCGGCGTGGGGCCCCACAACTCTTTCAGCCAGCGGAACTGCCCCGACTCATGCCCGACCTGGGCGATGAAGGCGGCGACGCGCAGTCGCGTGACGATTCCGTACTTGGCCATGGCCGTATTCAGCACAGGAACAAAAACGCCGGCTTGGCGGCCGGCGTTCGGGAGTATTTGCAGCAACTGCTGCTCAGTGATCGGCATGCTTTTCTCCAGGCAATAAAAAACCCGCTCAGGGCGGGCGGTGTAGAACGTCGGTAGTTACGCAGGCGCGACAGGCCACTCAATGACATCCGGGTATTGCGGCTGCTCGATAACCCGGCTCAGCGCTACTCGGTATTTCTTCCAGGACTTGAGCGCCGCGAGATCTGCGTCCGTCGCTTCGTCGACATCCACGGCATCCTGAAGTGGCGCGATCGCATAATCAGCAACAGCCCGCAGCCGTGTGGTCTCGGCCTGAGCCAACTCCAGCGGGTCAGCTGCAGGTGCTGTCAGCTCCGGCACCACCTGGACGGGCAAGGAGTCCACGGCCACATGCAAAGTGATGCTGTGCACCAAGTCGGCGGGCTCGCCATCCTTGGCCACGCTGACAGCCAGCACGCCCTCGTTGTAACCGATGTCTACCGAGCAAGCCGCGTCGACCTGGTTCAGAACAAAACCCCAGCCCTCTGGTGGTGGAACCATCCCAAGCGTTCCGTGCACCAGATACTGGCCAGGGCCCGGATGCTCGGTGGTGATGGTGCTAACGCCCAAAGACGTGACATCGATGACGGCGCCGTCGGCACCGAGAATGTTTACTGCTGCGCGAGTGGTCATTAGATAGCCTTCAGTGTGCCGTCAGCGGCGCGAGTGGTGTTCCCGGTGTGATAGATCTCAATCCAAGGTGTTACGGCACCGTCGTAAATCGATTGAAATTTAATGGTGCCCGAATTGCCAGCAAGCCCATAAGGCCAGGCAACCGTCAGCCTGTTAGAGCCATCAGAGTGCCGAAAAATCTGCTTGTAAAAGTAGCCCGTACCGCCGGACGGCATGCCCGGAGAACCTGGCGGGTAGAGGTTCGGATCAAGCCCATGCACAGCGTTCGTCAACCAGCTTTGAACCACGCTTGTGCGCGTTCTGCCAGTCGCGTAAGCGTCTGCGACGTTTCCGTCCGCGTATCCAATGGCGGCCACCGCCGCGCTACCAAGCCCTAAGCCAGCACGGGCTGTAGCCTGGCTGGTGCCGCCGGTACCGCCCATGGTCACAGAAACCACGTTTTGCGTGGATACCGTGCCCAGACCTGCCAGGGTTGCGCCCCATTGGTTGACGATCTGCCGGAGCTGATCGGCGGAGTCCTTCACGTAGCCCTGCATCGGAGCCAAGGCGTACGCACCCGCAGAGACTGTAGCCCCCAGGTAGTTCGGTGAGATGGTCAGCACAGTGTTGCTGGCGATGTTGGTCACCTCATACCAGCGCCCATCGGGCCCAGTCCATGCGTCACCTACGCGCCCGTTGGCACTGAACGACGTGCCTGTGCCAGTGACCGTATTTGAATTCAATGTAACTGCAACTGTGCCGGCTCTATACCAAGGCATATTTCTCTCCGGGCAAAAAAATGCCCGCACGAGGCGGGCTCTATATGAAGTAAGACCTACGCTTGGCTACGTGCAAAAACGGCAGGCAAGTACAGGGTACTCATTGCTGTTGCGCCAATGGTGATCGCCCATATCCGGTTACCAGGGAAATCCCACCAACAATAAAGGCTGACATCTCGTGTTTGTGCTCCAGCCATATCCATGCCGAGGTTGTTAATCAGCATGTAGTCGGGCGAAGAAAAATCAAACGGGACGCTGAAATAAACCATCGGCAATCCCTGAGAGTCGGTGCCAGACGTTACGTATGACCAAGACTGATAGGATTTCGTGAATACGGCGACGGGGCTACCCGAGTCAAAAATCAGACTTTCATTCCCATCAAACAGCTGGGCTCCATATCCAGAACTGGGGCTCACCTGAAATGCGGCCACAAAGTAGTTGCCATTTGGCTGTGCGGTAGCATTGTTGTAGGCCCTCACGTAGAAGCCCGTCCAGTTACCAGGTGAACCCGTAATCAGGACCCTGCAAAGGCCAGCGACGGCCGCAACACGATCGGGCTTTACGAAAACCAACGGCGGCTCCTGAGTGGTTACTGGTTTATCGAAATATGTCATCGACCCCATTCCAGACTCTTGGGTTGGAACAAAGCGCCCTTTCGACAGAACCACAATACGAGCAAACTCCGAATCAACCGTTACTACATCCGAATTATTGATGAACTCAAACCCGTAGGACATCACCTAAACCTCGAGACGATAAGTCGTTGAGTTCCGAATGCATAAAGGCCATTAACAGCCGTTCGGTGACCCCGCCAAACTCGCACTGAGCCATCCAACATCTCTGGCTCAAATTGAACTTGGTGCAATTGATTGCCTGCGTTGTACGCAGCGACAGGCACGATTACCGCAAAGCTGTTTGCCGGCGTGCAGCCAGGAACACTAAATGACTGAGTCGAAGCTCCCCCGCCGCTGGCGAAGGTAACAAGGGTGGATAGCACCACCCTCATCGTGAATGACGCAGGCCCAAGCAGCTGGACCTCGTTTTCGTCCCACGTTCCCAGGCCATATTCGTCCATTAAGACAGTCTCCCAAATTTCCCGCGACGCTTCTCGTTTCCGTCGTACACAGCCAGCCCAGTGCTATCAAGCAGAATTGAACCGCCAGCACCTTCACCACGGAGCGTGAACGTACCCGCCTTAACGTTGATCTCCAGCAGCGGCCGGCCCTTGGAATCGACAGCCTCAGAACGCAGCGTCATGCCCAGCACGATTTCCTGAATAAACGCCCTGCTGATCAATGCCGTGTCGATGACCACCTGCCCGTTTTGAATTACAAACGGCGTTACCAAGCCTCCACCCGCCAGCGTATTCACTACCGCAAACCGATCAGCACTCACCAGGAACTGGCTTTGCAGCAAACCCTCGGCGTTCTGCTCGATACCCAAGCCGATGCCGGCGGCCACGTACTGCCCATTGGCGTTCACCTGCATTTTCACCGCCCACATCGTGGACAGCTTGCCATCGGTGTCAGCCTGGGCCCTGGCCGTGATCTGGATGGCAGCCTTGTTCTTCACCTCGCTGATTGCGCTGGCCAGGTCCCCCTCGTCGGTACCGTCCCGCCCGCCGCCAACAACAGCTTGAAGCGTGGTGGACTGTGAGGCGACGGCCTTGCTGGTGTCGGCCAGGGAATCGGTAACCGTTTGAACGGCTGCCGAGTTCTCTGCAACCTTCGCCTGTGTCGTATCGATTCTTTGGCCGAGCGCGGTGTCCGCATTCGCCCGGGCGGTTGCCTCCTGGCTGATCGCTGCGCCGTTATTGCCGACGGTGACCCCCACCTGATCGATGCGAATCCCAAGAGCACTATCGGCATCAGCCCTTGTCGCTGCCTCGCTGCCAATCGCAGCGGTGTTGCCGTCGACACTGCTTTTCAACTGATCCAGTCGTGTCGCCGAAGCAAGGGTTTCAGTGGCCACCACCTGCTCGAGCGAGGTAAGCCCGGCCCTGTTCTGCCCTACCGCCGCATCCAGCGACGTGGTTCGCTCAACCAGCGCTCGGTTGTCCGAGGCCTGAACCTTGACCTGCTCAGCGAACTTGGCGGTGGCATCCCAACCTTTCAGGGCGTCCGCCAGGTCGCCCTCCCCGCTGTCCTCCCTCCAGCTCGCCTGGAGCGATTGCAGTGCCGATGCCTGTGCCGTGACCTTGCCGTCCACGGTGTCGATGGACGCCTTGTTCTGCTGGATCTGCAACGCCATGGCCTGGGTTGTCTCGGCAATGGTGCCGATATCGAACCAGTACTGGGCATTGGGAGGCGTAGTGCTTTTCGCTACCGGCGCGATGGCTTGGTACAGGTGCTGGCCCTGCCGCACTACGTCGCCGGCGGCATAGGTTTTGGTCGGATCGTAGACCAGGGCATCCGTGATCTGATCGATCAGGTCTTCCAGCTCCTGCTTGGCCTGCTCCAAGCGATCGTTCACAGAACCCGGACCGTCGCCGGAGATCAACTCGATCTCCTTGACCAACTCCTGAGCCAGTTCGGTTTTACCAATCTGGCCGGCAATCAAGTCCAGGATAGGGCCGGCCTGCGAACTGGCCTGGCCAATCACACCGTTCACCACCGGATAGAACGGCCCAATGTTTCCGGTCCGGTCCACCAGACGCGCCCAGAAAAAGAACCGAGCGCCCGCCAACAGTGATTGCATGCGGTAGTCGGCCTGCGGATACGCCAGGTCGGCCAGCTTGGTAGCGGTTCCAAGATTGTTTGCAGCGCCATACCACAGTTCGGTGCGCTGGGTATCCTCGGCGCCTGGTGGGAAGCCCAACTTGATGCCGATGCCGAACAACTCGCTGGTGGTGGTCAGGAACGACACTGCCGGTGGCAGGCCGACCTTCCCTTTCAGGTTGGTCAGGTTGGAGCTTTTCCAGATCGACGATATCTCGAAGGCGCTCACCGAGCGGACCCGGGCCAAATAGGCGCCCAAGTAGATGCCGGTGACGTCAATACTGGTCGAACCTGTCCGCTGCACCTTGATCCAGTTGCCGCTGTCCTTGCGCCACTCCACGTCGTAGGCGACCGCACCGCTCACCGCGGGCCACGAAATGTTCATGGTGCTGATAGCGATCCCCTGGTTTACGGCGTAGCTCGACGTCAGCGTGACGCTGGCCGGTGCTGGAACTACGGTAATCGGGATAACGCTGATCGGCCGTTCTTCCAGCCGAGCGCCGGTGTCGATGTGCGCAAACTTGCTCGGGTCGTACTGCACAGCCGAGATTTCGAACACGCCAGGCTCGGGCCGAGAAACGCTGGTAACCCGGTACAGCGTGATGGCCAGGTCGTCAGCGTCGAGAGCCCACACCAGTTCTCGCTCAGGCGCGACTGAATACGCAGTGGTCACGGTGACCTGCCGAACGCTGACCAGTTGCACGGTGCGCCCTTCGCACTTGCCGTCGGGCAGGTTGAGGATAAGCCGGTCGCCGGGCTTGGCCTGGGTGTCCCGGTCCAGGGTGATGACCTTGCCATTCACCGCCGAGATACGACCGCCAACCGGCCGACCGGCTAGCAGCTCGTCGGCGATCGGGATCACGTAGCCAGGCAGCGGGATGCGCCCGTCGAGGCCGACCTTGAAGGTAACCGCCCGATCCTTGGAGTTCGTGAGCAGCGCCCACTTGCCCCGGCGCTGGGCCTCGGATTCGCGGGTGCAGCCAATAGCGCTTATCTCCAGCGGGTTGTCACCGTAGCGCCGCTGCAACTTGGCATCGGTCACAGCTGTGACGTCAGTGTCGAAGTTGTTACCCGGGTTGTCGTAGCTGATCAGCGCCCGCGTGTAGCGGGTGCGCTCCGATGCGCTCGAGTAGGTGAACTTGCCATCGATGACATTCGCCCGGGTGTAGGCAAAGTCGAAGTCGGTAGCGCGCGGCATATCCGACAGGGTGAATACCTGGCCCTGGGCCCAGTAAGTCATGCCCCGGTAGACGGCCGAGATATCACGCAGCAGCGACCAGGCGTCGGCCTTGCTCTGCAGATTCAGATTGCAAATGAATCGCGGCTCCTGGCCACCCTTCCCGTCCGGCACCAGTTGGTCGCAGTACTGCGAGATGCGGTAGAGCTCCCACTTGTCCACCATCCACGGCTTGATACGACGGCCAAGGCCGAAACGGTCGTTCGTGGTGATGCCGTAAGTGTGCCAAACAGGGTTGTCGGTCCAGGCCTCTTTGAATGTTCCGTCCCAGATGCCGCTATAGCTGCGGGATGCGGAATCGTAATTACTCGGCACCTGCCATTTTCGCCCTTTGCAGCGGATCGTAATGGCCGGAATGCTGCGGAATTGTTCCGCCGAAAACTCGATATACAGAAGCGCAGTGTTTGGATATCGAATCTTCGCGTCGATCACCTCTGTAAAGCCCGCGATCTGCATGGTGTCGGAGATTTTGTTGTTGTTCTGATTGATGGTCGTTCGTGTGACCCGCATCAGCCAACCGGTGCTCGCCCTTGGTAAGTCGATACGTCGTGTGCGCTCGTATACGGTCGTGGTCTTTCCATCAACAGCTTCGCTAAGAACCTGCTGATAAGCCCCGCCGTCGGTAGCCAGTTCGACCTTGTACTCGATCCGGTACCCGTTGATGTTTCCGCTAGCATCCACCGACTGGAGCGCAGGCCACGCTAGGCGCACGCGGACGGCGGAGAGCTGAGTATTGGTTATTGCTCGAACCCAAGGTGTGATGCTGCGAAGCTCGACACCGATAGTGATTTCATTCTCGATCGACGGGATTCCCTGGATATAAGGCTGATCGACCGAACCTGTCCGCCATTCCCACTTCACGTTGGGAAAATTCATATTGCCTTGAGGATCTCGCAGGGGCGTGCCGTCAACGCGAATATCGCTGTCAGTTGGCATGCCCTCGAACTCACCCTCACCAACCGCTATGAGCATCTTTGCGAGCGCGATCGAGCGCAGACTGTCGGGAGCTTCGGTCGGCGTTTTAGGCTTGTCTGACCCACCTTTTGCTCCGTAAATATCAATCTTTTTTGCTGCGCCCATGCTTTTCTCCAGGCAATAAAAAACCGCCTCTCGGGCGGCTGCGATGCTTTGTGTTTTGGCTACATCTGGTCTTCAGCGTAAATCCCGGCGCTAGCAATTGCGCCGCCCCAATCCCTTTCACCTGCGCAAAGCGGTACCGGGTTCCCGGATGCAGTGGTGTTCTTGGCGCTGCCGAAGGCGTAGCCGGGCGTGTTCTCTGGCGCAGCGCTGGTCTTCAGGCCGCCGGCCTGGGGACTGAGCATTTGAATAACACCGCCGGCGACCAGGGCGACACCAGGCGCAGCAAGAACTTGAAATCCAGGAATGAAAGAAACAGCGATGAGGATCGCCCCAATGATCGTTTGAAGGAGTCCTGCGCGCTTGCTGCCGGTGATGACTGGAGCGATTCGAATTTCACCAAAGCCGGCATATCCAAGCTCCCCCTCCCCCAGAGGCTTCGTGCCCCGGAATACAGCAAACTCAATGCCCCTTGACTTCGCATTGGACAGAAACAGCTCGAAGCCTGGGATTTGCACACAAAGCGCCTTGATTGCTTCCGCCGGCGACCGCACGGACAGTCGGAACGATCTACCGAACTGCCTTAGCTGCCCGTAAAGCAAAATTGTGGTCATGGGTTGATAGTTGATCGCGAGCGCTGACATTCTTTTCTCCAGGCAACAAAAAGCCCGCCGAAGCGGGCTGAAAATTCGATTTGAGTTACAGGCAGTTGCGGACCGCGGCCTCGATCGCTGTGCGGCCAACTCCTGGCGCCCATGCAGACCGCTGATAAAAGACGACAGAGCTTCCGTTGGAGGTCTTGTTGATCTCAAGTAGCTCGTCGGTCAACTGCATCGCGCCGATCACAAGGCGGTAACCGTTCTCGGTTTCGGACATCGTCGCCTCAGACCTTGCATCCTGCCAGTGAGGGAATACGCACAAGGCATACTTCTTCGGCTCTTTTTTCGTGGTCGCGCTGACGGTAGGTGTATTCGTGCGCAGGTCGCTGGGTGAAACGCACCCCGCCAGCATCGCCACCGCTACCGCTGCTATGAAAATCCGCATGTCGTTCCCTCTCTATTTGGGCGGGACTTTAGCACCAAGTCAAGCGGACGCAAAAAGCCTAGCGAGGGCGGGGCGGAATCCTGCACGCTCAAGAACGAGAAAGAGCTCTTCACTAGCGAGTAATCACTACACAAGTCATAACAAAACTACTGAAAATGGTGAAGCGCCAGTGAATATCTGTTGCTTCTAGCTTTTAGTTTCGACTGGATAGGTCCGCCCACTCAGACCTTACAACAGCCTCAAAAGCATCATCCACAACTGGAATATTATAAATCGAAAAATCCTTAAGAGTTGAATTGTAGAAACGTTCTCCACCAAGCATCAATGCCTCCCTTAATTTTTCACGACCATAATCCTCTGCCGACCCCATAAGGTACTCGCAGTAAGCTAGATTACCAAGAGCGTATGGCTCAGAGGCAACCTGATCCAAAGCCTTGCCAAAATTATCGAACGCCTCTGTCAACTTACTTGTGCGAATAACAGTATTCGACCAGTTCTTTTTAGCCTCACAAAGCAACATAAATCCGAAACCGTTCCTTGCTTGAGATATGTACTCTGCCAAACCATCATAACTATAACGAACTGCCCACTCAAAAAACTTAAAATAAGCCTGCGTTGCTTGTTCATTGTCTTCTTGATCGCTGAGAGCATATGCCTTGCTAATAATAGCCTTTCCTGCATACATTCTAGCTCCTGCCGAAGAGTTATCTAAGAATTTTTCTATAACAGAATCAAACGTCGCTAAAGACTTATAGACGAGATTTAAATCTCTGTACGTCACCGCCAAGTTGAAAAGTGATATTGCAGCCTCCTCGTCCGAAGCGTTTGGATGCTTAGCCGCCTTTTCCCAAAACTCAGCTGCTCGAGCCTTATTCCCCTTATTAAAATAATCAAACGCCAAGTTAGCGAAGTCAGAAAAATCGTAATCTTTCTCTGGCTTACTCTTAGTTGTTTGTACCGCCTCTGCAAGTGCTAATGCTGATTGGGCGGCGACATCGGGGGGGCCCTCAGTAGGAGCCCCTATTGATTTTTGTATCTGTTGCCTAGCATCCAGTGCTCCTGCTTCAACCCATTGAACGTGCTTTGCAATACTTTCCGTTGCTTGCTGCTCTAAACCTGCCAGCCGCTCTTGAAGTGAAAAAATCTCACCTTTTAATGATTCGGCATTAGCTTTAAACCACTCTAAAGCAGCCTGGCGCGCTTCTTGTTTAGCCCTTGATTGCAATGAAATAAAACTAAACACACCAAAAACAGTTAAAACTATGCCCAGGCCAGAGAGCAGAGTTCCAAGAAGACTAAGCCCTTGGTCAATTTTTGCGTTTTGTGCATCAATTCTTTTTTCCAGCGATTCAAATTTTGCATTAATCGCCGCAACGTCTCTCTGAACGATTTCCTTAAGAGAGCCTATCTTTAACTGGCTAACTTCTTTAAAAAAAGCTAAATCTTGCGCCACTTTACTTTCTTGACCTTCGTCAGCTTGAACCGCGCCTACAAATATGAAAAGAAGACAGATTACCCTGAGCGATCGTAAAATACATTCGGACATCTTAGCTAACCTTTATAAAACCCACTCATAGAGGCAATTTAACATCATACCACCTAATTCTACTAGCCTTTTGCTTGAACATTTTCCTGCATGCACTGCAGGAGAATGCGTCGCCAAATATGCATGGCGTCAAATCGCTCACAGAATAAGAGGAGGTGATAAGCCAGAAGAATTGAAGACTATATACAAGGAGTCTCAACGCTGGCGCCCCGAACAAGGTCAGACGCGGGGAGTCATCTACAGGACCAAGGCTCACGTGCGAAATCTCTTCTAGTTCACCTGGCGTTCAGCGCAATCAGCCACCTAGGACACGACCTAATGCCTTGGCGCAACCGCCGGGATGCGCATGTCGCTCCCTCGTTGGTTTGACGGGACTGTAGCACTGGGGATCGGTTGCATGAAATCCAGTCTTACTTAAGAGACCGATTCATATTTTCGAGAGCGTTCAAAACGTTTCGCGTGACCCCCTTGTCAATGACATCGCTGGATGACTGTGAAAGAGTATCTACCGCATTTTTTGCAGCTTTTTGACCTTCTTTTGAACTACCACTCACTTGAGTGACTGTCTGTGCCGTAACTTGCTTTACTACTGATTGCTGTTCAGCAGTTGATGCACCTATTGGCATGGACTCAGATATAGCAACTCCCGCCGCCTGCCCTGCTTCCGCGCTTTGTGTGGCAAGAGCTACCGCTGTAGAGCCTGCAGCCACAGCGGCGGCAGTTGCGCCATCAGCAGACGTGCTTGTTCCTGAGAGTGTCACCGGTGCTGGTTTTGTGACACCGCCGGGTTCGAGTGTTTTTTCTGTAGGCCCAATCTTTCCTCTGCTTGCCGCCAGCTCCAATTCAATAAGGGGGGCAGTCACTTTTCCTGCATTTATCAGTGATTCAATATATTGAGTTGCTGTCATTTTTGGATCATTAGCAAAGGCCATGCAGAGGCCTGACGACATAGCTTCGTAAAGCATCAGTCCCTGTGTTTTTTGCGATACGTTAGCAACGGTTTTCGCCGCGCTTTCAGCAAATGAATTTTTCGCCGAGGGGTCGCCTGCCTGCGTTTTCAACGCGACGGAAAGCGAATTGCTCAAACTTGCACTGATATTTTCCGCCACGCCAGCGGGTGGCTCGCCACACGTCCGATTGGTGACGTTGTTTATGATAAATATCCTGCGGTCGGCAGTTGTAGTCAGAGTTGTAAACTCTGACTTCTCGTTAATCGAAGTCACAATTGCTGGGTCGGTCATTCGTTCGGTTGTGCAAGCTGATAGCAAAATCGTACCTGTCAATACCAAGCTAGCTCTCATGACCGCCTCCGCGATGGCAATATGCCATTTTCACGGAGAATAGTGGGCAATCTAGAAATTTGCCAGGCGGTGAGACGCATCAGCACATCCAATCAATCTGAGAGGAAATTGACCTGGCCAGGCATCCAGCGTGGATGGAATGCCAGTGGCAGATCTAGTTTGAGGCGTAGTAGCTTTATGCCTCTAGCATAGCCACGCGAGGGATTGAAGATGGCAGAGATAATTGCGAACACCGCCCATCACATCAAGCAGACTGCTCCAACGATCCTCGATGCAGCAGATGAGTGGAAATACGTCTTCGGCATAGGCTCGCCTGTTCCTGCGTCAGGCATCTACCGATGCACAGGTTGCGGTGATGAGATCACTTCCAACAAAGGCGATAAGTTCCCCCCTCAAAACCGACACCAGCACGCCGACCCGAAGGTCGAAGTGAAGTGGCAGCTGATCGTCAAGACTACAACAAAAGCGTAAAGGATTTCCCAGTCCTCCGCCTGCAAGCCCTAGGACTGGGTTTGCGCCAATTTCGGCGCGTTTATGACCTAGGAGGTCTAGATGAGCAACGACCAAGAAGTACTGAATCAACGATTGGTAGAGGCGGTGAACGCCCATGGATCCGACATTCAAAACCTCAATTGCGTAATTTCTGGCCTTGTCCATCAACTGGCCCAGACACAGGGCAACGAAGGCCTCGATGCAGCTCAAAAATACGCTCTTCGAGTAGCCGAAAGCATGCCTAAAAATTTGGTCATAAAACCAAATCCACAAGCTATTTCTGACCTATTTAATGGTCACAAAAGGATTAAGGTCTAAAGCTTGCTCTAGACTCGAAAGTCGGCGCTCAAGAAGGTCGGCTTTCGCCTCGCGGTCCTTTCCAATGTCTACCGGTAGCGTGATACCAAATTTTTCAACCGAAACTAGTACCTGGCTGGTATCACAACCGACTTCGACACTGCGCACCTTCCCGTCTTCGGTCACTTCAAATGGCTGATCCATAACTCTCTCCTGCGGCCATGCCGCGTCATGTTGGTTGTTTTGCATCTTTGTGCCTTAGGATCAGGCGTGTCCGGTCATGCCAAGGCCCGCCATAGACGATGATCTCGGAGGGTCTGCCGTACAGGTGGTGAAGAAGAAATGGGCCAGGCCCGAAGGCGCCCGACTCTTCACCTGGTAGAGCTGGATCAGTGCCCAGGTAGATCCCGGCATGGTTCGGATGAACCGTCCGCCCTACGTGCATGACGATCAGGTCTCCGCGCTGCGGCCGGTCGACGCGCACAAAGCCGGCAGCCTCGTAATGCTGCTCGTACAGGCTGGCGTTCTCCGCACTCTCCCACCAGCCATCGGTGCGCTGGAAGGCTTCGAACTCAAGCCTCCACTCACGCTGATACCAGTCAGCGCAGACCTGCCAGCAGTCCCAGGCCCCATGCACGAACGGCCGCTTGAGCAGCTGCGTGTTACCCGTTGGCGTGATCGTGCGCAAGTCACCCTCGGGCCACGACAGAATGTGCCAGGGCAAAGCAGTGGCTTCGCACATGGCCAGGTCATGAGGTGAAGGTCTGCTGGTTGCGTCCGGGTGCGAATGGACAATGCCGATCACCTCGCCCAGGTCCTCCGCTGCAGCGTAGTCCTCAGGATCAAGTCGAAACTCTTCGTTCGGCTCCGTGGCGATGTTCCGGCATGGGAAGTACTTTTGCGCCCGCCCTACAGCCAGCAGCAGCCCGCAGCACTCTTTCGGATACTCCGCTGCCGCATGCGCCTTGATCGCCGCAATGATGTGCTTGTGCATGGTCAGCTCCTGGCAATGAGGGACACGGCGGGGAATCCACCGAAGGAAAGTTCGTTGTTCTCGCCGAAGCGCAACTTGCAGGACGACAAGCAACCCTTGCACTGGTCCTTGGCCGGGTCATCCGTGGGATTGTCCTCATCGTCGAACATGGACGCGCCGGTGTATCCGCAGTCCGGCCCTCGGTAACCATTGGTCATGGCCCAGTGGCAGAACGTGGTCATCTGGCGCCCGGGCAGGCCGTGGTTATCGATCTCGCCCGGGGACGACAGCTCCCAGACCACCGCCTCGCCGTCCTCGCTGGTTTTCTGGTCGATGTACCAGATCTCCAGCCCTTCCTGTGTCGGATCGGCCGTTGGGTTGCCTTCGGGAAAGTTGGCCGCGTCCAGGTACTGGGCCAGGGTCTCGCGAACAGTCAGCTTGAACTTCAGCATGTCCTCGAAGGCCAGGCACAACGCAGTGACGCGCCCATTGATGTTGCCGGCGGCAAACGTCGGCCTGGTGGCCGTGCCATCGCTATTGGAGCCGATGCCCTCGATCTGCACCGGCCAGGCCGCATACTCGGCACCCTGCCACCAAATCGACTTGGCCGGCAGGTCCTCCTCCGAGTGCTCGTAGGCCAGCAGCTCCTCGGGCGTGTGCGGGATCGCGTGACCGTGGAAGCGCAGGTAATCCGCGCCGTACTCAGTCCCGTCAATTTCGAACAGGCGAATCTCGGCGCCGGGCTCCAGTTTCTGGATGTCCGTGATCAGTGCCATGGGTGTTTATCTCAGGGTGAAAAGGTTTGTTCGAAGGTCGCGGTGATCGCGTACACCTGCCCGCCGCGGTGCACTGGCTTGTAGCCGTTGCACTTGTAGAGGCCCAGATCGCCAAGGGGCGGCTCCCAGAGGAAACCTTTAGCCCCCTTGTGCCGGTCGATGAAGTCCATGATGTCCTTGATCCGGCCCTTCATGCCGGTGAAGGTGACCGGCCAAGACTGGGATTTGTTGTTGATCCCGTCCTCGGTCGACTGCGCGTAGCCGTCGGCAAACTGCGTGGTGCGTACGCGCTGCTTGATGTCACCCTCGACGCCCTTTTCAGTGGCCCAGGTGAATCGCTCGATTGCCATAAATCATCCTTTTACGTTTCGGCTGCTCACGCCGCCTTGGCGCCAAGACTTGGCGATCTCTTCTGTTGCGATTTGCCGGGTGCGCGTCTCCATGTTGCGCTGGAACAGTTCGGCGTCGAACTCGGCGCCGTCCGGGCGGCCGGCCTCCTGGTCCGTCAGGATGATCGGCATGCTGAGGCTGAGGTTTACCCCGCCTCCGCCGCCTCCAATCGCAGAAACACCCAGCTTGCCGTTGGCTGTGCGGGTGAGCGGCATGATTGCTTCCGGCCCGGCCTCGCCAAACAGCGCCATGGGCGCCAATGTTGGGCCCGTGGCGATAGTGTTGGTGAATGCACCGCCGTCGGCGAACATCTGCACACCGCCCGACCAGGCGCCACCCTTGGCCTGAATGCTGCCCGGGGTGAAGTTTGAAAGGTCGGTACCGGTGTACCCAGCCTGACTTGCCCCGCCAGAGCCGCTGCCGCCGAAATAGCTCAGACCTGCGCCAAACAAGCTGCTGAGTAGCTGTGAGCTCGCTTGTCGAGTGGCAATCCGCGCCATGTCCGCAAGGATCGATTTGGCAAAGTCAGCAAACGACAGCTTCCCAGTCAGCGCGAAATTAACCACCGCATCTTCCATGGAACTGAAGGCATTGCCGAACAGGGTTTTGGTCTGCCCGGCAATGCTCTTCGCCAAATCCAGGTAGTTGGCCCAGGCAGACGTCGCGCCCTTCGTCCAGTCGCCCTGGGCGTTCTCCACATCCGCGTAGTTCTGCCGGATCTGGTCAGTTGCAGCTTTGTTCGCATCCGCGAGTGCCTGCGATTTTCGCTTGAACTCCTCCTCCGACATATTGCGCGACGGGTCGGATTTCTGGTTGGCCAACTCCAGCGACTGCTGAGCAAACCGGTCTTGCTGGCTGTTCAGTTCGCCATTGAGTGCGTTCTGGCGGTCCCCCTGGCCCACGCCAAGTACTGCACGTTGGCCGGCAAGCTCCAAGGCTCGTTGCTGCTGAGCCAGGGCCTGCACGTAGGTGGTGATTGACCGCTCCTGCTTGGCCAGACGCCCGGTCTCGTTAGTGGCCAACACCTCAAGTTGGCTGTCGGCCTCCTTCTGCGCCTTGACCATCCCTGCGCGCGCGTCAGCGATCTTCTGGTCCAGCTGGATGCTTTGCGCGGCCGTTGTCGCCTTCTTGCCTTTGACAGCCTCCAGCGCGGCAATCTCGGCCTCATAGGCTGCGGTCACCTCGTCGCGCTGGTTGCCGATCAGGGCTTCACGCTTCAGCGCGTAATCGGCCTGAGAAATGAGCCCGGCCTTCTCCGCGGCGTCCAGTCGCTTCTGGGTGTTTTTGTACTCATCAACGATCGCTGCAAGGTTGTTCTTGGCATCATTGAAGCCCGTCAGGTCAACCTGAGTGCCGGCTGTTTTCGGGTCCTTGAACTTATCGTTGATATTGGAAATATTCTTGTCGATCGCCGACTGATCGAGCCGCGAGTCCTTCGGGTCAACCTTGCGGATATCGTCGAGTTGCCGCCTATATTCCTTGATCGCCTCAGTGCGCTTTTGCTCGTTCGTCCACGACGACTTGGTCAGGGCATCGATCTTTGCCATCGACGAAACGGCATCGCCCTGCGCCTTCGCCTGCTCGCCTTCCCACCTGGCGATATCGGCCTGGGCAGCCTTTTCGTCCTCAAGCATGTTCAGGCGGTTCTGCCGGAACTCGATCATTTCCTTCTGGTTTTGGAACAGGCCAATATTGCCTTTCTGCGCATCGGTCAGGTCGCGGCGAGCCTGCTCGATGTCTGCACCAATGTCCGGTCGGCCGATGTTTTTGAGGTTGTCAGCAGCACGCGCAACGGCGTTGTAGCCTCGCTCCCAGAAGCTCAGGTTCTCCAGAATCTTCGGCGTGCGCTCGTTGATTGCATCTGCATAGGATTCGGTCGCCAGCTTCACGGCGCCCGCATGATCGCCCTGCGCTTCCAGCGCGGCAATCTGCGAGTAAACCGAGGCCGTCAGGTAGTGGTACTGCTCGTTCAGCGCAGCAGAGGCCTTTACCGGGTCGTCTGCCAGCTTGGAGAACTCGGCGACAGTCTCGCTCACCGCCTTGCCGGTGGCTTCCTGCATCGACACGGCAGCCTGGGTGATGCCGGTGAAGCTGTCCCCGGCGATCTTGCCGTTGTCAGCCAGCAGCGCCAGCACGGCGGCGGCCTGGCCGGTGGTACCGACCGTTGCGCTCACCTGGCGCGCCATATCTCCCAGTTGGCCAGCGCTTACTCCCGCGTAGTTGCCGGTGAGGATCAGCGACTTGTTGTATTTGTCCTGCTCTTCGCTGCCCTTGTAGTAGGCAACCGCCAGGCCGCCCACTGCTGCGGTGGCCAGAGCCAGTGGGCCCAGGATGGCGAGCAGCCCGGCAGCGCCTGCCCCAGCCCCGGCGCCCAACTGAGCAACCGCACGCACACCACTTCCCCAGTCACCAGAGGAAAGCGCATTGCCCAACTGCACGACGTTTTCCTGCGCCTGGCGGGTGCCGAGGCGCAGCTTGTCGAAACCGGTGGTGGTCTTTTCGAGCTTCGCGTAATCCTTGTCGATCTTGCCCAGGGCGCTGTTGTACTGCTCCTGGCTGATACGCCCAGCGTCCAGGTGCTTGCCCAGTTGCTCGACTTGGGTATCCAGCTTGGCGAGCGCGGCGCGTGCCGGGTCAATCGCCCCCAGCAGGCTGTTGAGCGCCTTCTGCTCATCCATCGCGGACTTGGCCAGAGCGATCTGCTGCTTATCGAGCTGAGCCGAGATCTTCGCGGCCTCGGCCTCGCCGTAGGCGCCAGTCTTCGTCAGCTTGGCGAGCGCGTCCCGCTGCTTTGCCAGGCCCTGCGTGGTCTTGGCGCTGGTGGAAAGCGATTTCTCCAGCGCCTGCATTTCGTTCATCAGGCTGACGGCGGATTGCTCGGCCCGGCCGCCAGCCTTCGCCATCTCATCCAGGCTCGTTTTGGCCTGGATCGCATCGGCCGAGTCGATCTTGACGCCGAGTTCTGCAATGTTCATCGACTCACCTTGAATAAGTGCCCGTGGTTACGGGCTGTTTTCCCTTTCCTCCGCCATGACGCGCAGGGCTTCGCCTTCCAGCACCTGAAGGTCAGGGAAGATTTCAGCGAGTTTCTTTTTCTTGATGCCGAGGAACCCGGCCACGTCGAGGAGACAGGTGTAGTCGAGACCGATCGCGCCGCCGGCGCCGGCCCGCCACTGAGTCGACATCCTGTTGAAAAGGTAGAACGCCGGCCAGTTGCAGGGCCATACCTCGGTTACCTCTTCGAGGTCGGCCGGGGAAAGCCCGAACAGGCCCATCAGTTCAGCCGGTGCCGCCGGCGCGTAGAGTGCGCGGGCAGCGTCCGTCAGTTTCCCAAGCGGGCCTGATTGAAGGCGCTCTGGTAGGCATTCACGACCGCCTCAGCGGCGCCCTGGCAGGACGTCACCAGCGCTCGAATGCTCTTGTCGTCGAACTTGTCATCGAAGCCCCAGCCGACCACCAAGTCCTTGATCTGCTGCGACTGCTGCTCAGTGTCAGCGGCAACGATTTCGGAAAGCGTTGGGCTTTCACCCAGGGAGGTCCGAGCTTCATCGCGCTTCAGGTTCCACTCATCAAACAGCGCGGCAAGCCCCGGGCGATCCCGATACTTAAAGGTGAACTCGATTTTCTCGGGCTCACCCCCAACGATAGGGATCGACACGAAGGCCTTGAACGTCGGGTTTTGGGCGATTCTGATCTTTGCCATGGGTTACGCCACCGCTGTCAGGTAACGGGTCGGTTCGCCCTGCAGCGCCAGGTTGACGGTGCGGGTCAGCAAGTTGCTGCGGGACACAGTCGGCTGGTTGGAGAAGGAGGTGAAGGCGCCGTAGAACAGCGTGTCGTTGCCCGGCAGGTTCAGGCGCGCAGCCTGAATGGTCTGGCTGGCATCCGCTGCACGCAGGATGGCGTTGAACGCCTGGCCCGGGTCATCTGCAATGGTCAGCGCCAAGCTGGCCGCCGCTTTGTCGGTTGGCATCTGGCGGCCCTGTTTGTCTTCCAGGAACACCACGTCCAGATAGTTCTGGGTGCCACCGGCGAAAGCCACGTCAGTGATTTGCGGAATCTGTACCCAGGTCAGCACCTTCTTCAGCGAGCCGATGCCGGAGCCGGCCGGGTAGACCTGCACGTCGGTGGTATCGATGCCTTCGAGGGTGATGGCGGTGGCAGTGGCGGCTTTCACACGCACAACCCGATTGCCCAGGCGAGTCCAGCCGGATGTGACGATCACGATGTCGCCAGCCGACAGTGTGCCGCCAGTCACAGTGGCCACGGCCTCAGCCGCGTTGCTCAGTGCCGAAAACGGGATGTCCGGGCCATAGGTGGCACCGTGCTGGAAGGTGCCGCCGTCCGGAATTTTGTAGCCCATGGGTATTTCCTCTTTGCAGATATGAAAAAACCCGCTCAATGGCGAGTTCGTGGGTTTGCCCAGTGGGCGGGATCAGTTCGTGTCGGCTCGGTACAAGAACGAGACCGTGACGGTGTACGTGGAATCACCGGTGATGCCGGGGCCCTGGTCGACCGGCGACATCGTCACCAAGGTGACGGAGCCCTTCGTGTCCCTGGCATATAGCGGAAACAGATCGGTCAGCTCAGCTGCTACAGGGTTCGTCTTGGTCTTACCCGTGCCCGCCGGCGCGATGATGCTCACCTGGAAGACCCCGGTGAACAGCCGGTGATCACCGCCGAGCGTGTTGCTCGCGGTGTCGCCCGGGATAGTGAACGCTCGTAGGTAGGTCTCGCCCGCCGCCGGCGTGTAGGCCGTGTTCTCGAAGACGATCTTCAGCTTCTCCGACCTGGCAGCGCTCCAAGCGATGAGCTTGGCCTCGTAGATCGAAGCGATGATTGCGTGACTCATACCTGGTTGTTCCTGATGGCCTCCAGCACGATCTGCTGAAAGCGAGCCACGGTTACCCGGACCATGCCGCCGGGAGCCTGGGTGGAATGGCCGAACTCCAGCGGGATGGCATAGGGCAAATTGTTGATGATGTAGGCCATCTGGCCGGCGGTGAAATCGCTCATCGCGGCGGCCAGGGCAGCCACTGTCTCGGTGCCGCTCGGGTCGACCTCGTCGAACGTGACGCTCTCGACCACGCCGAGTGATATGTGCCAGTTCGCACGGAACCGGCCGCCGACGTAGCCTTCAGGCGCCTTAATGTCCATGCCGTCGTTGAGCTTGCGGCCCTTCTTGAGCCTGCCGCCCTTCGTGAGGTTGGCCGGGTCACTACGCAGCGCGCTGTTGTGATCGTCGACGGCCTTGTTGTACTGGGTGGCAACTGCGTTCTGCGCCCAGATCTCCGGGTTACCCACGGGAGACATGCGTATCAGGCTGCTGCCGACCTCGATGATGATCTCGCGCACACTGGCGTCGATGGCTTCGCTGGTTTGAGCTGCGAACTCAGCCAGACTCAGGGCGAAGCTGCCGGATTGGCCGGCGCCTGCCCGACTCATGACCGCACCTGCAACTCATACAGAATCGGCGTGCCGGCGGGGTTTACCTCTTTCATCGGCGGGACGATTGCCCAGGTGCGGCCCTGGGCGACAACCTTGTCCAGCAGACCGGGCGACCAAGCTAAACCCTGCGCGGCGATCTTCAACTTCTTGTCGCCCTGCCGGATGAGACTGTTGTTCTGGAATTCTTGGCCGGTGAAGTCGAGCAGGATGCCTTGGGCAGTTTGCTCGACAGTTGCGCCTGGCGCTTCGCCGCCCGTCTCCGGGTCGTACTCGCCCGGCTCCGTTTTGCTGATGGTCACGGGCTGGCCGAACTCTGTGATCATCTCCAGAGCCATCACGGCCATTTCGTCATAGAAGACCATGGTGACTCCAGATGTGAAAAGCCCAGCGCGATGGCTGGGCTAAAATTATTCGCTGTAAGCGGCGAGTCGCTCATCTTCGAGTTGTTTCTTTTTTTTCTCCCACTCTTTCAACATGCTATCCGCGTAACTCGCCGCTGTTTTTGTTGGGTTGTCATGTGGAATTGAGTTTCCTTTGGCGGTTATGACTCCGATCAATGCACTTTCAGCAAATCGAGTCCAAGCTTCCAATTTCGTCATTTTATTACGCCTCTGCATACAGAGGCACAACGCTACCATCAGGCTCTTACAGCAAACAACCCGCGCTTCTGTAGGTAATCAGCAAATTGCGTTGCGCTGGGTCGGTCCGGCGCAGCCGGCAACAGTCGGCCGCTGGTGTTCGGGATCGCCGCATACTGCCGCGTTACCGCACCCTCGACACGATCCAGCAGCACTGCACCTTTGCGCTTCTCCACCGGATCGATGTCGTCCTGATGAATCTCGGCGGCCAGGGCCATCTGGCCGTACTGGATCCGCGCCGGCAGGTAGTTGTTCGGCTTGATCTCGTGATCCAGCAGGACTTCCCGGCGCGGCCAGGACAGAGCCTGCTCGCTGTTCGTCTTGCGCCCCTTCCAGGTCATGCCATCCATTGCCAAGGCGGCCCGGCGCAGCAGCGCTTCCTGCTCCGGAACACCTACAGGAATGACCGTGCCGAATTTCACGGCATACATGGCCAGGTCCGCGGCGCTCGCGTAGCTTTCGGCGTCAGGCTTGCCGGTGCCGTCCTCGATGATGAGTGTCATGCGTCAACTCGCTGGAATGGTTTGAAAATTGGCCGCCGGGTGACCGACAGCCAGCAGTATTACTCCTTGGGCAACTCAGCGACGAGCTTTTCCAGGGATTCTTTGGAGGCGTTGGCCCGATACTGAATCTTGGCTTCGTCGAGCTTTGCTTTCAGCGCCGCGATTTCACCGGCCTCATCAGCCGGCGGCGTGAGTGCAGACTTCTTCAGCGCTTCAACCTCGGCGCGCAGCGCATCGACAGTCAAGGCCAGGCCGTCACGCTCAGTGGTCAGCTCTCCAACCGATGCATGGATGGTGCCCAGCACTTCAAACAAGCGCAACGCCAGTTCACCTGACTCTGGGCGTTGGATTTCGCCAGCCTCCAGGCCATCGATCAGCAGAACCATTGCGCCACTCTCGGCTTGCAGAGTTGCAAGCAGCTGAGACAGTTCACCAGAGGCGCCCACCTGCGTGCCGACAAAAACAGGCTCTGGCGACGCTACCACCTCAACATCGACGCCAGCATCTTCGTATGCCGTGACGATTTCGGGATAGTCACCCACCACGGTAACTGCCGTTGCATCGCGCTCAATACTGCGGAACAGGCCCGGGACGCGGTAACGCTTGCCAGGCTCAAAGCCGTCAAGCTGGTTTGTATAAACGAGTTCCATCGGAATCTCCGTAGCGGCCATCACTGACCGCTTTCTGGGGTGGTAATCAGCCGCCGGCTGGTGGCGTGGTGGTGAGGTTGATCATTACGCCAGCGGTGACCTTGTTGCTGTCCGAGTGTTTGACCCAGTTCGCAGCAGAGCCGACGGCGGCCAGAGTCGGGTTGGTACCGCCCGTGGTTTCCTTCCAGCTGTAACCCAGCACGTCGATGTTGACGGTGCCCTCGGCGCGGTAACCGATGGCCAGGTTTTCCTCGTCGTTCACGTCGTAAGAACGGAAACCCGGGGCCTGGGACTCGGTGATCACCACGGCATTCGGCAGCAGGCCGAAGATCGCATCCACTGGCGCCTTGTCGGTCACCAGCACCGGCTTGCCCAGGGTGCCAGGCAGGCCGCCGTAGATCACGACGCCCGCTTCTTCGTAGACCTTGTTCGCGATCGCTTCATCAACGATGTCGAAATAGGCAGACGAGTGCATAACCCACAGCGCAATACGGCCAAACTTGTCGCCGAATTTGCGCATGCCACGGGTCAGGGTCTTCTTGCCGTCGGTTTCGATGTTGGCAGACACCACCATTGCGGCGTTCGAACCGATGGCAGCCTTGAGTGCGCCGGTGGCGTACTCGATGAAGCCTTCGATGGTAGCGTCAGCTACGTCGGCGCCGATGATCTGGGAAAACTCATCTACGGCACGACCGCGACGCTTGAACGCCTCTTCGGTGGTCTGGTACGGGCCGTATTTCCACGGAGCCTTGACGCCTACAGCTTCACCAGCGCCGATTTTCTTGGCGGTGACCTTGCCGTCGGAGTTGACATCGCGGTGTTCCAGACCGCCGCCGAGCTTGTAGAAAGCACGCTTGCGGAAGTCGCCTTGGATCAGTTCGTTGTCGAGGACGATCGCGCCGTTGGACGAGGCATTGAACACGTCCAGGTTATCCTGGATGCGCTCCAGGTAAGCAGTTTGCGCCTCATCGTTGTAGATGATCAGGTCGCTGTTGACAGTTGTAGCCATGGGTCTTTCCCCTTATTTGGGCAATGCGAGATATGCGGTTTGGCCGTGCTTGCGCTGAAAATCGCGCTTTTGCTCGGAGGTCATTTCGGAGCGCTTCGATGCAGCCTGGCCGCCGCCCCCGCCCGGGGCATGTGTCCCTGAAGCCCTTGGCCACAGGTGAGGTGCGCTTTCGCGCAGAGACTCGGCCCATTCGAGCGGAGTCAGAGGGGTCTTGCCGTCTTTGCCGAGGATGGTCTGGCCATTCTCGTCAACAGCGACCGCTTCGCCCTCTTCGTTCAGTGAGAACACGCCTTTGGCGCGCAAGATGATGTCGTCGGTTGCTTCCGGCAATGCACCGGCTTTCAGTGCTGCACCGCGTACCGAGTCGCCCAGGACTTTGCCCTGGAACTTCGCGGCGAAGGCTTCAGCCTTTTCAGCGCGACCGGCGAGCGTCTTCAGTTGCTTGTCGTGCTCGCCACGCAGGCGCTCGGTGCGCTTATTGAACACCTCGTCCACCTTGCCCTCGGTCAGCAGCTTGGTTTCTTCATCCTGCCCTGCGCGGCTGAGCAGGCCTTTGACTGCGTCGATGTCGATGCCTTCAAACTGTGTTTCAAACTGGGTCAGCTTGCCGGAGGTTTCCTTCAGCTTGCCCAGCAGTTCCGAGTTCTTGGTTTTCAAACCGGAAACGGATGCTTCAACGGCAGTCGCGATAGCGGCCTTGATTGCCGGGTTTTCCAGGTCGATTTCGTTTTCTTCTGCCACGTTGATGCACCCCTTGGGTATGTTTCGCCCGCTTTGCAGGCAATAAAAAACCGCCCGTAGGCGGCTAGTTGAATGTGTTCGGTTAAATCCCTGCCCGCTCAAATGCCAGCGGCTCTAATCCTTTCATCTGCGCCAAAGTGAGCGGTGCGAAGTTGCGATCAAGCTGCAGTTCGGCGAAGCGCTCGACGGTCAGCCCGCCCTCCCTGAACAGCTTCCCGCGGACGGGCCCGATGGCGACGTCCTGGAACGATGCCGGCTGCTGCTGAAGCCAGTGGTAGTAATCGAGATCAGCACTTACCTGCTGTCCCCCATCTGCACCCACCGAGGCACGCGTTGCGCCCTTGGCGAACATCGCGCTGAGCTTGGTCAACAGAATGAAGGTGGTGCGGCAGTTAGGGTGGAAAGGCGGCCTTGGGCCGGAATCCACCGGAAACTTGCGTTTGTCCATCGATCGGCATTGCTGGCTGGTCTTGCTATCCAGCGTGGCCACCATCTGGATCTCTTGCACGATGTCCGTGTTGGCCTTGGCGACCTCCATGCGCGCCTGGGACGACACATGCTGAATTGCGGTGTGCACGACCGTGCTGGCATTGCGGTTGGTAGTGGCCAGGATGCCGTCTTTGTACCCTGCCGCCTTGGTGCCGCGAATGTTGCGAATGATCTGGAAGTTCGTCTGCCCTTCGAAGAAACCCTGCCGGATAGTGCCGGTAACGCGTTCACGCTCTGCACTGGTCCAACCCTTGATAAAGGCCTTCAGCAACTTGCCGCCGCCGGTACCGCGCACACTGAGCGGATTCGTCAGCACTGCCGAACGGATCGCAGCAGCCGTTGGTGCTACCACATCGAGCGACACGCCAACCGGCGCCGACCTGGCAAGGCTGGTCGCCTCAAATTCGGCCTCGTAGTTGGCGATGTCCACCAGGTCGAGGTTCAGTTGCGCGCTGTAGCGGTCGAAGATGCCCAGCAACAGGCTGTCCACCTCCTTCAGCAGCGCCTCCAGGCGCTTGACGTTGTACTCGGTCAGGTCCGACTGGGTCAGTCGATCCCGTATAGATCGGTCAATCTCCTTGAGGAAGGGTGCAAACTTGCCCACCTCTCCCGCCTTGAGCTTTTCGAGAAAGACCGCGTGCCGGATCGTGGCATCAAGTACTGCCGGATTTACCGCCATTTGGTTTGTCCTCGTCATCCAGGCCCAGGCCGTCGCTCTGCTCTTCCAGTTCACCGTCGATCTGCAGGTCTGTACGCTCTGGCGCAATCAGGCCCAGCTTGCGCAGGTAGGCCCGAAGGTCTGCCTTAGCGAAACCGCCTTGCTGCCACAAGCCAACCAATGCCGTGATCATCTGCGGATCAGCCGTGAGTTCGACGAACTCCTGATTCACCTGGTAGGCGACCTTCTTGTCAGCAATGCCCATGTAGGCGCAGCACCACATGATCGCCCGGGTGTAGGCCTCGCTGACGTTTGCAACGCAGCCGGCCAGCACTGATGTGGACGCCGATTGGTCACCACGGGCCTCGGTCGCCGTTTTGGACGACAGAGACGCCACCACCATCCGCGCGCCCAGTTCGATCATCATCTGGTTCTTATCGGCCATGGCCTCCTTGACCAGCGTGTTCGGTGCCGGCTGCGCGTAACCGAAGGCGCCGCCCGCTGGGAGGAGCATCGGCGCGCGCGAACCGACATAAACACCCTTCGCCTCGAGTAGCTTCACCCACTGCTCATCCAAACCACTGATCCACGGTTGAGCCTGGCCGCACCAGAAGACACTGTCTTCGTAATCTGCGCTGTTCCGGTAATGGCCTAGGTTGATCATCGCAATGTCGTACAGCGGTGACTCGTCGATGCTTGGGTCGTTGTTCTGCGCCCCGACGAAGGTGAACGGAATCTCCTTGAGGCGACCGGTTACGCCTTCCGGCCTGAACTCTTCGATGACCGCCAGCGGCCCGCCACCTTTCGGACCGGACCGGCGCCAAACACGACAAACGAACCCGTCATCCTCAAGCGCCAGTTCCCGGTACTGCTCAGCCGTCTTGTAGCCGAAGCCATCAGGAATTTCCGGAGACTCGCGCAGCACTACCAGCGTCAAAACGCTATGGCCGTTCACCATACCGGTACGCCAGTTGATGATGTCCTCGGCGCAGTAGGAAAGGATCACCGAGTGCCCGCCAATGCCGTCGTCTTGGTGATAGTCGACGTACAGACCGTGGCGACCAGCTTCAAGCACCTTTTCAAGCGTGCCCTGTGAGTGCTGGTAAATGCTCACCCCGGAGCCGTTGGCGTTGTCTTGAAGGTATTCCAGCTTCTTCGGGACAGTCAGCGTCGGGTCTTTATGAAAGGCCAGGCCCAGCAGCCCATTACGGGTGTGCCCGGTGGCGTTCTTGAACACCGCGCGCTCACGGTAAGCCCGGTTTCGGTCTTCGTTCT